>JAIROW010000115.1 GCA_031257315.1 Prevotellaceae bacterium | reverse complement strand
CAAAACCCTCCCTGTCGGCAGTTATTCCATTTTCCTTTAAAATCAATTCAGTAAGGTCGAAAGGAAATCCGTAGGTATCATACAATACAAATATGTGCGAGCCTGCGACAGCGTTTTTTCCCTGCATTTTGCTTTCGCCGACAAGTTTTTCTAACATTCCGATTCCGTTTTCGAGCGTGCGCAGAAACGACGCTTCTTCTTCATATATAACCTTTTCGACAAGTTCCTGCTGTTTGCGGAGTTCTGGAAATATGTCTCCCATTTCCGATGCGAGAGTTTCCACCAGCCGGCAGATAAACGGTTTGTCGAAATTGAGAAAAGTGTATCCGTAGCGCACGGCTCTGCGAAGTATTCTGCGAATTACGTAGCCAGCCTTTACGTTTGAAGGCAGCTGTCCGTCGGCAATGGAAAAGGCAATAGCCCTGAGATGGTCGGCAACAACGCGCATTGCAATATCGCTGTCGCGGTTTGCGCCGTATTTTATGCCCGACAGTTCGGCTATTTTGCCTATAACCGGCTGAAAAACGTCCGTATCGTAATTGCTTGTTTTCCCCTGCAAAACCATGCACAGACGCTCGAAACCCATTCCCGTATCGACATGCTTCGACGGCAAAGGTTCGAGACTGCCGTCGGCTTTGCGGTTAAACTGCATAAACACGAGGTTCCATATTTCTATAACCAGAGGATTGTCCTTATTTACAAGGCTTGCGCCGTCGATTTTTGCCCGTTCTTCGTCAGACCTTAAATCAACGTGTATTTCACTGCATGGACCGCAGGGACCGGTATCGCCCATTTCCCAGAAATTGTCCTTTTTATTTCCATTAAGGATACGTTTTTCGGGGAGATACTGTTTCCACATTTCAAAAGCCTCGACGTCCTTTTCCGAGCCGTCGGTTTCCGAGCCTTCAAAAACTGTAGCATAAAGCCTGTCGGCAGGAATTGCAAAAACCCCGTTCAGCAGTTCCCAAGCCCAGTCGATAGCCTCCTTCTTGAAATAGTCGCCAAACGACCAGTTTCCAAGCATTTCAAACATTGTGTGATGATATGTATCGTGTCCGACTTCTTCGAGGTCGTTGTGTTTCCCCGAAACTCTGAGACATTTTTGAGTATCGGCAATCCGTTTGACTGCTGCCGGTTCGTTTCCAAGAAAAATATCCTTGAAAGGGTTCATGCCCGCATTGGTAAACATGAGCGTAGGGTCGTTCTTTACGACCATTGGCGACGATGGAACTATTTGATGTCCTTTGTCTTTAAAAAAATCAAGAAAAGCGGTTCTAATTTCTTTTGACGTCATAATATGCAAAATTCAGGCGGCAAAGGTAAGACTTTCGTTTGAAATGTAAAAATCGGCTGCAAGCGGGCAAAAATTTACAGAATTACAGAATTTACATAATTTACATGTTTTGGAATATGTTAATCCTGAAAATCAAAAATTTATGCGAATCAGAAGTTAAAATGTCACGCAGGGACAAAATTTTCATAACCGCAGGCGAGCGATAGCGTTGCCTGCGGCTAAAAACGACAACAACTTACTGACTGAAAGGCAGAACTCTATCGCAAAAGAATTGAAGTTTTGCCTTACAGGCAAAGATGAAAACGATTGTGCTACCGCATACCGCGCTTCGCTTGTATGCGGTTATGAAAATTAAGCCCATTCGGGCTAAAATAACGTTTTCAACCCTTGATTCGCATAATTTACAGAATTACATGATTTTCATAATTTACATGTTTTGGAATATGTTAATCCTGAAAATTCTGTAATCCTGTAATTTCGTCAGTCAAAAAAAATCCAGCCTTTATCGCGGGCAATCTGCCTGTTGCAAGAGCCTGCACCTGGGTTACCGTCTATCTGAATACTCTTGTATTCCAGCCGGTTGCTGTGCAACGTTGCAAACAGGGCATCCAGTCCGTCAGCATTAAACTGATTATTATCGCAATGCAAATCGGTTAAAGCCGTATTTTTGCTCACGTCCAGCTTTGTCAATTTATTACTGCCGCACTTTAATACAGTTAAAGCCGTATTTTTGCTTACGTCAATGGTTGTCAGTTGATTTTTGTCTAAATCCAACTCAACTAATGACGTATTTTTGCTTACGTCAATGTCTGTCAGTTTGTTTTCGCTACATCCAAGATAAATTAATGCAGGACAGTTGCTTACATTCAAACTTGTCAACTGGTTTTCATCGCAATACAGTTCGGTTAATGCCGTATTTTTACTTACGTCCAGTACGGTCAATTTATTGCCATCACATTCCAGCTCGGTTAATGCCGTATTTTTACTTACGTCCAGTACGGTCAACTGGTTATCGCTGCAACTCAAATTGGTTAACGCCGTGCATTTGCTTATATCCATGTCCACAATTCTGTCGCCGGACTGTACTTCGCAACCGAACTTTGTTATTTTATTTGCGCCGGTAATGCTCACAGAATAATTGCCTGAATTTGTGTAAGTATGGCGTAGATAAGATTCTTTTTCCGATACTTCGGGCGAGAATGTAAAATTATCGTTTTTTCCGTCTCCCCAGTCCACAGTTACAATGCCGTCGCTGCCCCACAGAAATATTTCCAGACTGGCGGAAGCGGAAGATGCAGCATAAGTCAGTTTTATCTGCGAAGCAGTCTGCCCGTTGCCGTCGTCGTCCTTTTTATCGTCGTTATTTTTGCTGCATCCGCAAAGCGTTGCGCCAAAAAGCGCCAGAATCAGAAATCTGTATTTAAAATTTGTCCTACTCGTCGGCTTTTCGGAATCGCCCCGTTTTTTTGAATGGTCTCCGGTCTCCATTGCGCCGAATATACTCGTGCGCCGATGTTTAAAAAACATGCACATATAAAAATAATCTATTAAAAATTTTTTGCCTACTCTTTTACAGGATTTTCGGCTTTACCTCCTTGTTATTTTTTTATCACGCATAAAAAAACGGACTTGTTATCTGCTACATCAAGGTTATGAGAATATTACCCTGATTTACAAATTAAGTAAAGTCCACATTTGTACCAATGTTTAACATATTTATTTATCATGTAAATTATTTTTTGAAACTTCCTGCATTTCAACGACAGAAAAACAAAAAATGCCAATCTATATGTTAAACTTTGCACTTTTATGCGCTATTTTTTCTCATGTCATAATTTTATACAATTTATCGATACCATATATTTAATATTTTTACTTAAATTGTGTAACAAAGGTAATAAGAATCTTGAAATGCGGCAAATTTTTTTGAACCTTGTATGGAACGGCTTGTAAAATCAGTAAAAAATCTGTTATCATAATTACTTATGAGTACGGGACAGGCAACTTACAGCAGTCCAGTTGAGGTGCAACAGCCATGCAATACGTCAATTTTTTATTAATAATTTTTTTTGCGAAAAATAGCTGTAAAGCTGTATAAATATAATTGCCATGAAACTGCATTAGCCGTAGATGAAAAAAAAATCAGACTATACGTTTAGAAACGTAAAACCGGTTATTAAACTCTATAAAAGATTCGAAAGTTCGCGTGGAAATTTTTTGACAGTATGTTTTCAATTCCCTGATTTCTTCGGTACGTTCAAGCATCAGTTCCATTGCGTCGCGAAGCATTATTCCACCGGTTCTTCGCAAAGTATTATATACCATATCTTTATGTTTTTCGGGCAACAATGTTTCTGCAACAAGCAGTTTATTGAATAAAGTTTCGGTATTGTTTACATAATACGGAAATTCGTTTCTGAAAATATGACCTGTTTCAATATCTTTCAAAAGAACGCATTTTCCGCCTTCCAGCCAGATTTTCAAACTTATATAAGCCTCGTCCGAGCCGTACATTCTCAATCCCGACAAACCCTTTAAATAAGTCCAGTACTGTTTGCTTGCGGAGTATGACGCGCCCAGCACGCATGGAATATCTACCTGATTTTTATCGGGATACATATCGTTTCTAATCCAGACTGGCGATAGAACAGCAGCAGTTTTTTCGTCGTACAGTTCAAGAAATGCGCCAAAAGATTTGCTTCCTTCAATGGCGGTCGCGGTCGAATCGAGCGCTTTGCATTTGCAGCAGTACAATGCTCTGTCATTGCTTTTAACGGTTTCCGGTATAATTCTCCACCAGTCGTTCCGGTAAAAGCGCATGTGTCCGTCGATTATCATAAAACAGTCTGTATCAACATGTTGTACGCCAATATCTCTGGAACGGGCTACTCCCATTCTTTTTTCGTTGCAGATATATGAAGCCTCATATTTTTCCGCAAACTTTTCATATTCAAAATTATCGTATGAAGCGTCGTTTACAAGTAAAATATCTACGCGGCTGCCTGCCGTTTCCCTGATACTTTGCAGTGTGTTTCCTATTTCCTGTCCTTCGTTTAGAAACGGAATAATAACGGTTAACTGATTTGCCATTTTTTTTAATTAAAAATTATGTGTTGTCAATTATCAATTATCAATTATCAATTGTCAATTGTTTTAGCCATTGCATACATTATTTGGCAGTAAGCGTCAAAAGATATAAAGGATTGATTGACTAATTCTTTTAACTGCTCATTTATTTTATAGACTGTATGTCCTGCAATTGGTAGCCGAAAATTTATTCTGTTAAGAAACAGTTCAATTGCTTCCTGCCGTACTTTGTCTGTCGAAACGGACTGCCGGTCTTTTTTACGAACGCTTACCTGTTCGTCGGAACAGCGGTAATGCAGCAGTATTTCTGGAATATTTGCCAGCCGTCCGATTTTAGCAATTTCGAGCCAGAGTTTGAAATCTTCGGCATATTCGTATTTTCCGTCATATCGAAGCCTGTGCGTCTGTAATGTCGATTGACGCAGTATCATGGCTGGATGCGCCATGGGGTTTGCTTTAATCATAAAATTGACTATTTCTTCGTGAGAAACAAGACATTCCACTTTTCTGCAAGCGTCGCCGAATGTCTGTATCCATGAGCCGCAGGCGTCAATTTCGAGATGCTGTTCCATAAAGCAGAACTGCCTGTGCAGTCTGGATTTTGTCATTACATCGTCGGCGTCCATGCGGGCAATATATTTACTTTTAGCCAGTTCAAGCCCTCTGTTTAGTGTATTTATAAAATCATGTTCAAGCCTGACAAGATTTATCCGCGTATCATAATACTCCTTGACAATATTTGCGCTGCCGTCTGTTGAGCCGTCGTCAAGTATCAAAAACTCAAAATCGTCAAATGTCTGATTTAAAACGCTTTCGATGGAAGTTCGCAGAAAATTGCCTGCGTTGTAGAATGGCATAAGTACGGATATAGCCGGCATAACTATTTTGTTTTCAGTATTCTGTATATAACCGGTATCCGGTCGATAACAATATCTCCTGTTCCGGTCATGTTCTGTATCAGGTCTGAGCGGTTGACTGCGTTTTTTTCATCGAAAACGTCAATCGGCACGTAAATGCTGTTTTTTTCAGAAATTATATTTTCCAGCGGAGCGACCTTTCCCTGAAAAATACCGTAATCCATATAAGGGTAATCGTCCATGCGCAATCCTGCCGACTGTCCGCTTTTAATCATGTTCTGTTTTATGCGGGGAATAATTATATAGACATTATCGTTTGAAACATGTATTTTCCCCTGAATTACAACGGGAAAAGTGAAATTAAATGATAGATACAGCAGAAACAGACATACTGCAAGTATGACAAGATTGCCCCAGCGTGCAATCCACGAAGGCACTTTTCCTATAATGAATTTGTTTTCCGACTTTCTAAGTTCTATTTCATTTGACATTTTAATATGTTTTTTAAGTAAATTATTCGCCTCCAAGTTCGAGCTGGTCTTTTACCAGACTGTAATAGACGCCCTGCTGCACGGTAAGCGAATTGTGCGTACCGCTTTCTACAATATTTCCGTGTTCGAGTACCACAATCTGGTCAGCGTTCCGAACAGTGCTTAATCTGTGAGCTACAATTACTGCGGTTCGCCCTGCGAAAAAACGGTTCAGGTTTCGGGTAATGACTTTTTCGTTGCTTGCGTCCAGCGAATTTGTAGCTTCGTCGAACAGTATGTATTCAGGGTCTTTATATATAGCTCTGGCAATTAACATGCGCTGTTTCTGTCCCTGACTCAGTCCTACGCCTTCCTGACCTATTTTTGTATTGTATTTCAGCGGCAGGGTTTCGATAAATTCGCTGATATTTGCCATGTCGGTAGCCTGTTTCAGTTTGGTTGTGTCTATCTGGTGATCCATATTCATGGAAATATTTTTGGCAATAGTGTCCGAAAAAATGTATCCATCTTGCATTACAGCGCCGCACTTGCTTCTCCACCAGTTGATGCTGTAATCGTCCAGTTTTCGGTCTCCGATAAAAATATTTCCCGACACGGGCTGGTAAAAACCCAGCAGCAGTTTGACAAGCGTTGTTTTGCCGCTGCCGCTGGCGCCGACAATAGCTGTGATTTTGCCTTCGGGTATTTCAACCGTTATATTGTTCAATACTTTTGGAGAACGCAGTCCGTCGTACTGAAATGTTAACTGTCTGACAGATATGTTTTTATTTTTTTCAAACCTGCTGACTTTGCTTGCAGCGTCCGCATCTTCTTCGGGTTTGTTATGCACTTCGCCCAGACGTTCGAGACTTATGCGCACGTCCTGTACGGTATAGATAAACTGTATTGCCTGAACGACAGGTCCGTTCAGCTGCCCGATAATATACTGCACTGCCAGCATCATTCCAAGGCTCATCTGTCCGTTTATTACGGCAGTTGCCGCCATAATGGTTATTATTATGTTTTTCAGTTCGTTGATAAACATGCTGCCGTTGTACTGAGTCTGGTTCATCGACATGCGTTTGACGCCCAGACTGAAACGCTCTGCCTGCAAATGTTCCCACTCCCAGCGTTTGTTTTCTTCGCAGTGGTTGAGCTTGATTTCACTCATTCCGTTAATAAGTTCGATAATGTAGTTCTGTCCCTTTGCCTGTACGTCGAAATATTTGTAGTCAAATTCTTTCCGTTTTCTGATAAACATAAGCAGCCAGACGACATAACATACGCTGCCTGCCATGAATACCAAAAGCACGGGTATGTTGTACAGTGCAAGAACAATGCTGAAAATGACGAGATTGATAACCGAAAAGATTACATAAAACGATTCGACAGTAATAAACGATTCTATACGGCTATGGTCTGAAATGCGCTGATAGATGTCGCCAGTCATTTTTCCGTCGAAAAAACGCACGGGTAACTTCATGAGTTTCAGCAGAAAATCGGAAAGTATCATCAGACTTACGCGGGCGCTTATGTGCAGCAGCAACCACGAGCGTACAAATTCAACTGCGCGGCTGCTCAGAAACAGCGACAGCTGGGCAAACAGTATAAGATATACAAAATTCAGGTCTTTGTAATTGATTCCTGTATCGACAAGAGCCTGAGTAAGGAACGGAAATATCAGCTGTATGCAGCTTCCCAGAAAAAGCCCGAAAAAAATCTGCGCTATGTATTTTTTGTAGCGTTTCAGATATGAAAACAGATAGACAAGGCTGATTTTGTTCGACGTTTCCTTCATTGCAAAGAAATCGGAAGTAGGCTCCATCAACAATACTATGCCTCTGTTTTCGTTGTTTTTGCGGGTACTTTGCCATTTGTCCGCAACTTCGTCTTCACTGTACTGCAACAGTCCGACGGCAGGGTCGGCAATATAAGTTTTCCAGCCCTTTTTCTTTTTCCGTATCCGCCAGATTACCACAAAATGATTCTGTCCCCAGTGGGCAATGCAGGGCAGGGGAACATTTTCGCACAACTGCCTGAACGACACCATTACGCCAACAGTTTTAAACCCCAGCATACGGGCGCCTTCGCTTATGCCAAGCATCGACACGCCTTCGCTGTTCACAGGAACTCTCGAACGAAGCCATTCCATATCTACATTTTTGTTGTAATATTTTGCTATCATTCTCAGACAGGCTATTCCACAATCGGTTGCGTCGAGCTGATGGCAGTATGGAAAACGAAACATGAAATTTAACTAAAAATTATTAGAGTTTACGTAAATTTGCCGTTGCAGCAATTGGTTGAAAACCAAAATTTAATAATCGCATGTCAAAGACAGAATTTTAATGTTCTGAATGATGTGTAATTCTTCCTTGTATAGACGTTGCATGCAACGTCTATATTGTTTCTTTCGCAGGTCAACAACCCGCAGTTATGAAAATTTCGATTTTCAGCCAGTTTGATACTTTCAAATACCATATAAATCTACATGAATACAATTAAAAATTTAACCAAAAACTGTGTTTATAACAGGGGGATTTTTCCCCCTGTTTAATATCAACTACTGTTAACTGTAAAATTTGCGTACTGTAATACCTGCAATAAAATATCAGGCTTTGGTTGTGGTACAGCCACAGCCGCAACCGTCGCCATTATTACAGTTGCAGCCACAGCCGGCGCCGCCTGTACAGTCGCAGCCGCAACCTTTACCTCCGTTAACACATTTGCAGCCGCAGCCTTCTCCTGTTCTGGTCTTGCGGTCGCCACCGACGCCGCCTTTAAGGACAAACAATTCGTCATCGCCTAATGTCAATTCGTCAAACGGTAAATTGACTTCTTCTAATGTATAATACTTATTTCCCATTTCTTGAAATTTAAAATTTAAAACAACTGTTATTTAACCGGTGCAAATATACTAATATTTTTCCGATTTGCAAATATTTTTTACTGTTTTTTTACAACAGCATGTTATTCAGTAAAATAAAAATCATATCAGACAAAAAGACATCTGTTTTTTAATCTTTCGTAAAGAGAATTTTTATGAAACTGCGAATCCGCATCAATATTATTTCCTCTCAGCATTTCGTTCCACAAATGAACTCCGTACGATTTTTCCGATAAATCAATCAGTACGTTATTATACATCAAACTGTAATAATAATACGGTATAGGACAAAAAATATGCGGCTTTTGAACATACAGATTATATTCTCTGTTTTTTTCGATAAACGAATTGACCACGCAACATCCTATTGAATTCCATTCTATTCTGTCCGATAAATTAATTTTGCTTATATACTGCAAGCAGTAAGCCATAATATCGGATTTCGGAGGAACTTTTATTACGCCAACGTTTGTTTCCTGTACAAAATTTTTCCCGTTTTCGCTGGAAAAAACATAATCGTCTTCAAAATCGAACGGTTTTAAACACAGCATATCAACGTCTGCCCACCATCCGCCGGTTTCATATAACAGTCTGTATCTGAACCAGTCTGAAAAAGCGCCAAGAGATCCTCTGCCATCAAGAAATACATTTTTTTCAGGAATAATTGCTCCTGCGTCTTTAACAACAGTACCTGCCGGAGCGTTTATATCCATATTATACGTATATAAATGAAAATCGTGACCGTTATCTATAAACGATTTTATACACAAGCGTTGCAATTTTTTTAACTGTCCGTCAACCCAAAGTCCCTGTATTATTTTATTAGAATCCGACATAATTTTTTAAACGCACATTAATCTATGTAATTTACACAAACAAAAAAGAGTAGAGACGCGAAATCTCGTATCTCTACTCTAAAAAATTCTCTAACTGCCGGTTGGACAATCGCAACCGGGTTTAGGTGTTGGAGCAGGAGTTGGTGTGGCGCAACCGCAGCCGCAACCACAGCCGCAACCCATACCAGAAGGACAAGAGCAACCGCAACCAGAACCTTGACCAGCACTTGCTGTACCTCCTTTAATAACGAACAATTCGTCATCGCTTAATGTCAATTCTTCAAACGGTAAATTGACTTCTTCTAAACTAAAAAATCTCTTATTCATCTTTATTTTATTTAAAAATTAAATATTTTGCAAATATACGCATATTTTTTTAATTCATAATTTTTATTTTTGTTATTTCTCAGAATAACCTGTCAATCAGTAAACTAATAATCGAATTTTTTAATATTTTTTAGTTTCAATATCAATATTATCGTCATACTGTTTCGATTTTTTCTGTCTGTAGTCCTGCTGTTTGCCTTTTCTGAAACTGTACCGCACTCCCAAAATCACTCGCATATAACGTTCTGTCTTATTATTGTAATAAACTTCTGAGAAAACACCATTATAGGTTTCTGATTTAAGTTTTATTGGAAACAAATAGCGAACGGAAGCATTGAGCGACCATGAACTGTTTAGCATATAATTTGCAGTTAATTGAGTTTCACCGCCATAAGAATTGTATCCTGTTAATGTCGCTATGCGCAGATAAGGCATGTAAAATAGGTTGACAGACATTTTTTTATAATTCACCATATTCTGTAGCCAAAACAGCGATGGCACCCAAAAGTTTTTATTCAACTGCAAGCGGTTTTTATCCTTATATGAATAATAATTCATTGCACCGTATCCCATAATTCTCCATATTTTGAACAGAGTAATTGAAAAATTGAGTGCGGCTGTAGTGGAAGAATATGAAGACGCATTTGTATAGCCGATATGATATATTCCATTGTCGTCGAGCGATTCCGTCTGCGTAACATAGTTGTTAGCCCGGTTGTGCTGAAGCGAGAGATTAAAATACAGTACGCTTTTATAAAATTCATAGCTCAGACGCGCTCTGTTTATATAGTATGATTTTAAATCAGGATTTCCGGTAATTATTCGCACAGAATCGGTATATATCGGAGTTGGATCCATGGCGGAAGATGAAGGCGTCTGTCTTGTGAAATTATAATCGAGCGTAAGATTCTGTCCGTCTGTAATAAAATAACGGAGCATGGCGTTTGGAGTTAATTCATTGAATATATTTGATATTTTTTTATCAGGCAAATATGTATTTGAATTAAGGGTTTTCGCCATGTCAAAACCTGCGCCTGCCTGGTACGCTATTTTGGGAATAATATTTCCAAGCGCATTTACATAAAAATAGTTTCGCCAGTCGTCGTAATCGGAGCTGTTTAAAGTTCCGTTAATTCTGCTGTCGTTTTTGCTGTTTTGCCAGTAAAAACGGTATCCTTCTTCAAACTTCACTTTTTTTAACTGCTGTTCAAAATTGACCTGCGCATTAAGCGAGTTGTTTTGATTGTCTGTCAACTGACTGTTTTCGTACAGATACCCGTCGCCGTTATGTTCTCTGTAAAAATCATCTCCGGTTGATTTTGTCCCGTTCCAGTTTATGTCGGCGCTCAGCACATTTTTTTCGCTGAATTTAGTCTGATAATAAAAATTTACCTTATAATTATTATACA
>JAIROW010000079.1 GCA_031257315.1 Prevotellaceae bacterium | reverse complement strand
AAATCCCAATTTACCGCAATCGAAGGCATTACGCTGTCAGCCCATTTGTTGAAAATGATTTTGAAATTGTTTTTGTCAATTTTGATTTTTGTAATATCCGATTTATCGACATTGAAATTTTCCCTTATAAAACGTTTTAACTCCTTCTCGTCTTTTTCAAAATTGAAAAGATACGTTTCAAACGGAATATCGTTTTCAATAACGTTTTTAATTTTTTCGTAAATCTGTTTAAATTCGCGAGTTTCATGGTTTGAAGGCGCAACATTCCAGTTAAAATCGTTTTGGTAAAAAATATCCTGAATGTCATGATATGGAACGAAAGCTATTTTTTCGCTGTCAAAACAGCCGAGAAATTTCGGTGGCATGATTTCATCGAAAGTACGGGCTTTGCCGATTGTCAAGACTAATTGCGCGAGCATGGCGATAATGTCGGTTGCATCGCGTTTTGCCTCTGCCCACAACAAATATTCGTCCTCAAAATCAATCGAAATTTCAGGACGTTTGAGTTTGACGGCAAAGTCGATATTTCCGATAATATCTGTGCAATTAAAGTTTGCAAAATAATCGTCTTTCAGTTTGAGCTTGCGTGACTCCTCGCGTATATACTCGTTTTTCATTTTGAAAACATTTATTCTGTGAAATAAAATTAACCTGTAATATATGTTGATTTTATAAAATCATATCGTTATATCTTTTTGACTAAAAACTGTCATTTTCCAAAGAAGAAATACTGTCAAAAACTTTTGTGGACAATCCTTTTCCTCTACATTCATCGGTTACAGATATATTGACTTTTACATTGTTCTTCTCATTTACCGAAAAAATAATGTGCTGTCTTGTTTTTTTAACGCTTCTTCGCGGGATATTGCCGTATATCATCTTACATGAAATTTTAATTTTGCAAAGATACGATTTTTTTTGATAAATATCTACATGGATAACATTGGAGGTTTAAATATTAAATATTTAAACCTCCAATATCTAATGCCTGAATTTTAATCCACTATTGCCTAATCTGTTATTTTTTTTAATTTAACTGATACGCCTTTTGGCGCTTTTACATCGGTTTTGATTTTACCGTCCGCGCCTTTTCTGTGACTGATGCTTACAATGCCATGCGGAGTTGGAAACGTGCCTTCAACCCATTCGAGATTACCCAGATGCGGTTCGATTTTCAGCGTTTTACAGCCGGGTGCAACGACTTGCACGCCTAATACGTGTTCCGTCAGCCACGCAGTTGGACCTGACGCCCATCCATGGCAAAGACTGTGGCGCAAGTTTTTGTAACAGTAATCTCCAAAATCGGCATGAATATCTTTTTTCCCTTCGGGGACAAGTTCGTCAATACCGGCGGCATTGTCTAACCAGTCCAAGTTAAAATCTTCCCAAAATGTTGTTGCACCCATATCCAACATTCCGCCCCAAAAATTGCCGATATTGTCTATTGCTGCCTGATAATTACCGGCTTTAGCCTGTGCCTGTAACATGTAGTAACCGTAAAAAGTGGAGAAATTGCGGGCGCCGCCGACCGAAATCACTTCATCGTCAGCCTGCTTTGCCGACATCATGTTTGCCAGCGCCAGCAGAGCGGCAGCCTGTTTCAACTGATTGTGCGGCGGTATCTGAGTTTTCATCAGTTCGACGGTTGCGGCGCATTTTTTTGCCAGCGCATTGTCGCCCAGAGCCGTACACAATTCTCCACCAGCCTGAAACGCCAATACTGTCAATGCCTGCAAACCGGCAGAGACGCCTTCCTGGTTCGGGCTGGAGGGCCAGTCGAGAAAACGTCCGCCGCCATCAAGTTTTTCGCGTCCCGAAGCGTCAACTTTCGTAAACAGTAATTGCAGCAGTTCTGTCAGATAATGTTGCTGCTCTTTAAGATATGCCAGATTTCCCTGATACAGATACCAGTCGCGCTGGATAATAATCCACCAGAGCGAATATGAACACATACCGTTCATCCAGTTTGGCAGTGGCGTAATATCGCGTGCAAAATCCAGACTTCTGGGAATCACTTCGTTATAGCCGAAAACAGTATTTACGGTCATCACTTCGGGGTGCATGTCGCCGAGCCAGACCAGACGGTCGCGCTTAATGCCGTCCCAGATATATTCCTGCATGTTGAGGTGTACGGTGTAAGCTCCCGTTATCCATATACGGTTTAGCCGTTCGTTATTACAGCGGAAAGAACCGAGATACGGAATGTCGCGATAAATAAATATTGCATTTATTTCCTTGATACTTAGAGTTGTATTGGGGTCGAGCAGGTCGATGCGGACAAAGCGGAAACCGCTGTTGCCTGCCTCAGCCACGCCCAGCCAGGGTACCTGCATTGTAAAGTCGCGCATGGCATGGTCGTTGGTTGCGCCCTGTGTGCCAGCCGTACTCATCGCTTCGGATACCGATTCGCCAAAACGTACTCTGATTTTCACGCCTTTGCCGGTAGCGCTGCCTGTAACAATTTGCAGTCCGCCATGAATTTCGCGTCCGAAATCAAGCAGCAGCGAGGGGTATTCGTTTTCGGAACTTCGCATAATACAGGTTGGTCTGCCGCTCAGTTCGCTTTGACCGTCAGCTCCGGCGGCGAGCAGTAATTCCGAGTTTTTTATCAGTTGCCCGTTGCCGTCATTCTGCCATACAATGCGCTGCGGAGCGAGATATGCCCGTGTCCGGCTGTCCTTAAATGTTTTGCCCGAATATTCGTCGCCAAAAACCGGTGGCAGGTTCTGAGCATGTATATTCTGGCACAAGCCAGTCAAAAATAAAAAAATTAAAATCCTGTTCATAACAATTTTTTATACATTATATTCAATATAGTTTATGTAAATTTAATTGAGTATATACGGCTTAAAAGCCAGAATTTTCATAACCGTATGTCGTTTGACATACGGACAAACATAATCTCAAAAAACTGGCTGAAAGCCAGAACTTGATATTTTCAAATACACAAGGTTCTGCCTTTACAGGCAGCGTTATCGTCTCACTGTTTCTTCCGCCGGTCAACGACCGGCGGTTATGAAAATTATGGCTTTCAGCCAGATATATGCTTTCAAATATCATATTTAAATTTACATAAACTCTAATAAAATTAAACACAACTGCATAATTTGCAAATTCATGCGAATAGTGAAAATTATGTAATCATGTTTAAAGTTTCTGTCTCCTACTTCTTTTATCCTGTCGCAACCGGAGCATTTTCAAGTATTCCTTTCAACAGCTCCCAAAATTTGCCTACGGAAACTATTTCCAGTCTTTCGTTGGGCGAATGTGCATCTCTAACCGTCGGACCGATGGAAATCATATCAAGATCGGGATATTCCTTTAAAAACAGACCACATTCCAAACCTGCATGGATTACCTTTACTGCCGGCTGTTTACCGAATAATTTTTCATATACCGATTTTGTTACATGCAGTATTTTTGAATTTACATTCGGCTGCCATTCGGGATACCCTTCGCTTACGGAAACCCGTGCGTTTGTCAGCGAAAACAGACTTGTCAGCATATCTACGGCATACTGTTTTTTGCTTTTAATCGAGCTTCGCTGACCGGTCGATATAACAATCTCATTATTAATGAATTTAACAGAAGCGATATTTGTCGAAGTTTCGACTACGCCTTCAAGTTCGTCGCTCATTCTTAAAACGCCGGAAGGACAGGCATGAAGGGCTGCAAGAAACTCAAACTGAGTCAGTTCGTCTATTACATATTCGGGAGTTTTAACTTCGAGAAGTTCAATATCTACATTTGTTTCGACTTTTCCAAATTCGTCCTCGATATGTTCTTTAAAGATTTCAAACCTGTCAATGAGTTTCTGTTTCAAATCTTTATGTATTGCCAGTGTGGCGTAGGCTTCGCGGGGAATTACATTTATCAGATTTCCTCCGTCATAATTACTTATTCTGAAATCGAATCTGCGCGATGTTCTCCATAAAAAGCGGTTCAAAACTTTTATAGCATTTGCTCTGCCCCTGTTGATGTCGTCGCCTGAATGTCCGCCAAGCAAACCGGTCATAAATACCTTGTATCCAACATAATCAGAAGGGGTTGACTCCATTTTGTAGGTAAAACGGATAAAGGTATTAACCCCTCCAGCACAGCCAATAAATAATTCACCTTCGTCTTCGGAATCAAGATTGACGAGCGTTTTACCCGTGAAAAAACCTTTTGTAATATTTTTTGCTCCTTTCAAACCCCGTTCTTCGTCAACAGTAAAAAGACATTCCAATGCGCCGTGTTTAAGACTTTTGTCGGCAAGTACGGCTAAAGCGGCAGCCATTCCGATACCGCAATCTGCGCCGAGCGTGGTTCCGCGAGCCTTTACCCAGCCATTTTCAACGTAAACTGGAATTGGGTCTTTATCAAAATCATGTACTGTGTCTCCGTTTTTTTCGGCAACCATATCAACATGACTTTGAAGGACAACCGGAATACGGTTTTCCATGCCTTCAGACGCTTTTTTCATTATCAATACGTTACCAACTTTGTCCTTTTTATGTTCTAAACCGTTTTCAAGAGCAAACTGAACAAGATATGAAATTATTTTTTCTTCTTTTCCCGATGCTCGCGGTATTTTGCATATTTCATCAAAATATTTGAATACGAGTTCGGGTTGGAGTTCTGCCAATGTCTCCATATATAATTATTTTAAAAATAATTCAATAACAGGAACTTCCGTATCAGGTTTTTTAACGGGAACCGAGATTTGCAAATCTTCCGGCGTATCCGTTGTTCTGTATCTGATTTCGGAACCGTCGTTCAAAAGCTGTGCATATTTGATTTTATCTGCATATCCCTTCAACAGCAGCGAACTGAAGGGCCACTCGATAACATGTATGTACAGACGTTTGGTTTCGGGGTTGTAAGTAAGCATACAGTTCTGAGGAACAGAATATTCGGCAGGCGCTTCGGTACAGCCGTATATCGAGCGGTCGTTATATTTCATCCATTTAGCCAGACCGTCAAGTCTCTCGTCTGCACGTTCGTCAAATGTTCCTCTTGATGTTGGACCGACGTTCAAAAGCAAATTTCCGCCCTTGCTTACGGTTTCTATCAGCATTACAACCAGTTGATGCACGCTTTTCCACGAATATTCGTCGCGGTGATAACCCCACGAACCGGAAAAAGTTTGACAGGTTTCCCATGGCGCTTTCACTCCGTCTTTTAAAGGCCAGGAACTGGGCATATACTGTTCGGGGGTAATAAAATCCCAACCCCAGCTGGCGTTCAAATCCAAACGGTTATCAACTATAATTTGAGGCTGTAACGAGCGGATATGTTTCAGCAGGTCTTCCGAACCCCAGTCTTCGTGTCCCTTGCCGTTTTCGCCCGGATATGAAAAATCGAGAAACAGTTCGTCAATTTGACCGTAGTTTGTCAACAGTTCGGTCATTTGATCCTTCATATATTTCCGATAAACATTCATATCTCTGTTTTCGTTGGCTTTTTTGCGTTCTTCGGGATTTGAAGGTCCGTTGGGGTGTATTCTGTCGTATGTAAAATGCGGGTGATGCCAGTCAATCAGCGAGTAATAGAACCCGACCCGTATTCCTTCGGCTCTGAAAGCATCAACCAGAAGTTTAATCAAATCTTTCCCGTAAGGTGTGTTTGTAGCCTTGAAATCAGTATGTTTACTGTCGAACAGGCAAAAACCGTCGTGATGTTTGGTTGTTACCACAACGTATTTCATACCGGCAGCCTTTGCTTTTTTTGCCCAGTCTGCGGGGTTGTAGAGGTCGGGGTTGAAATAGTCAAAGTATTTCTGGTAATTTTCGTCCGAAATTTTTTCATACTGTTTGACCCATTCATGACGTCCGGGCATTGCATAAATACCCCAATGGATAAACATTCCGAAACGGTCGTGAAACCACCATTTCATTCGTTTATCTTTCTGTTCCTGTGTTTCTTTTGCCCACGAAGGCGTTTTTGACTGGGAATAAACAGTTCCCGACACAAGAAAAACTGCAACTGTAAACGCAAATAATCTATTCATTTTTTGAAATTTTTACATATATATTAATAACTAATATCCTGTTTTTATTCATAATTTAACATGATTGTTAGTTTAATGATTAAACAACTCGTAGTTCATGACGTCCATTCGAGGCAGATAAAAAGTTTTTGTTTTATCGACATAAACCACTACCGAGTTTAATTTTATCTCCTTTCCGTTTAACAAAACAATATTTGTATTGGGAGTTATTGTCAGCTTATTTTTCTTGTCTTTAACAACTTCCAGCACAGGTTTCTTTTCGTTATCACTGTTAATCTTATATTTATAATTTTTAAAGACTTCGGTATGTTTTGCAAAATAATCAGATGTATGTTTTTTTAAATTGTTGATCGACAGAATATCCTGCATGTACTGGTTCAGTTCGGTATTTGTTATCATACCTGTAACGCGGTTATTTTCAGGAGCATAAATTGCCAGAAACACTTCTTCGCCGGTATGTCCGCCGGTAGTGAAGCCGAAACAGGTGTTGCCGGTCATTATTTCTCCAATTGTTTTTTTAAGTCTTGAACCTTTCATTCTTTCCGTAAGACTGAGCGTGCTTTTACCGTAATCTTCCGATGCAAGAATTATCCTTACCAGACTGTCTGACAAATCAATATCGGTATATTTTTTAAATACGTCCCTGATATTTGCAGGCTCGGTCTGTTTAAGTATCGAAACCAGTTTGTCGGCAGAGGTTTTATATTTTGAAATATTTTTAAACAGGTCATTTTTAGACAGATGCGAGTAATCGGCACATCTTTTGTCGCCAATGCTTATTCCGCTGTTTCCATGGTCGGGAACAGCAATGACAACCGTCTCGCCGTTTTTCTTTGCAAAATCAACAGCAACGCCAAAAGCCTTGTCAAATGCAAGCATTTCGGTAATCATTCCAATGGGGTCGTTTGAGTGTGCTGCCCAGTCAACTTTGCTGCCTTCGACCATAAGGAAAAATCCGTTTTCGTTTTTCGACAGTTTCTCAATTGCCTTAGCTGTCATTTCCGACAGAGAAGGGTTGACAAGCGTGTCATTATCAATATCATAAGGCATATCAACATCGCAGAACAGACTCCACATTTTATTTCCCTGATACGAGCGGAAGCCTTTCAGGTCGTTGGTATAAACGCCGTATCCTTCGTTTTTCAGATAATTTTTGCTTTCTTCGTCAAGATATTTCGCTCCGCCTCCAATAACCACATCTATATTATTATGAATCATCTGTGGAGCAATCCATTCATATTTGTTGCGATTGTAGCTGTGAGCCGAACAGTCGGCAGGCGTGGCGTGTGGAAATTCGCATGTAAATACCAGTCCCGTTGACATTTTATTAAATATTTTTGCTGCTTCAAGCACCGTCATCATTGGCTGATACGCCATTGCGGAATCCAGCGGCACAATATCGTTTTCGGCGTCAGCCGGCGGATATGTAGAGACAAAGCCTTCGCGGCTTGGCGTTCCTGTCATGTAACAGGAAGTTGTTGGCGCAGAATCGCCTATGGGTGCATTGGACGAAAATGTCAACACAGACCCGCAAATATACGGGTCTAAAAAAAGATGCGGTTTCGACGGATCTATATAGCGCTGATACCAGCGGGCAGAAGATACTGTTGCCCATGATGTGCCATCGGGAATCATCAAAATTACATTTTTAACCCGTTTTTTCTGTCCAAAACCGGCTGTCAGAACTATTAACGATAGAACTGCGGTCAGTAACGTTTTTCTCATATTTTTTCTATTTTCCAAATTTATCTATTATTTTTATTAAATTCAATCGTTGCACAAAGTTAAACTGTTTTTCCGAATTACAAATATTAATTATATAAGTATCATAAAATAAAGTGTTTGCATACGTGTGCATTTGAAACGGAACAGTGGTCAAATTATTATTTTTAACTTTTCGACGCCTCTGAAGCCTGCCAGAAACGATTTGACCGGCATATTTTTCTTGCCCTGCAACTGCAATTCTTCGATGTTCAAATATCCGTCGCGACAGGCTATTTTCAAAAAACTTTTACCGTCAGAAACTATTTTTCCTGACAGATTGCTTATGTTTTTTTTCTCGCACGAAGCTCTGTATATTTTAAACTGAAAGGTTTCTGTCCCGTTATTAAATTCGCTCCACGCACAGGGGTAAGGACTCAGTCCGCGTATCAGATTTCTGATATTTTCGACAGAATCCGTCCATTTTATTCTGCAAAATTCTCGCGACAGTTTCGGCGCAAGTTTCAGATTTTCTCTTTCAATCTGAGGTTTGGATTTTATACTGTTTGTCTTTAATCCTTGAACGGTTTCGAGTAAAAGTTCCGAACCTGTAACCATAAGTCTGTCAAGCAATTCGCCGGCTGTTTCATTATCTGTTATTTCAATTTTTTTTTGCAACAGAATTTCTCCGGTATCAATTTCGTGCGAGATACGGAAAGTCGTTACTCCCGTTTCGGTTTCGCCGTTTATAACAGCGTGATTTACAGGTGCTGCGCCTCTGTAATCGGGCAAAAGAGATACGTGAAGATTAACTGTTCCCAGAGGCGGCATATTCCAGACAATTTCGGGCAACATTCTGAATGCGACTACAATAAATATATCGGCATTAAAAGATTTCAAAATATTGACAAACTGTTCGTCGCGCAATTTTTCAGGCTGCAAAACGGGTAAGGATTTTTTCAGCGCAAACTGCTTTATTTCAGATGCTTTCATTTCTCTGCCCCTGCCCGCAGGCTTGTCTGTGGCGGTAACAACCCCAACAACATTATATCCGCTGTCTAACAGCCTTTTAAGTGGTTCGACTGCGAAACTGGGAGTACCCATGTATATTATTTTCAAATTGTCCAAATCATTATATTTATTAAATTAATTCTGCAAAATTAAGCAAAAATTGGAAATGCCGTAATTAAAACCGTATTATACTGTCTAATAAACTGATTTATAAGACATTTAATTTTTACAGAAAAACTGTTTCATAAAGCGACAGGGAAAAAATAAACCCCGCAAAACTGCGGGACTGCTTGGTTATTGACATTTTATTTTCCATTTGTCTGGCAGAATACAGTTTGTATAGACAGTGTAATTTTTACATACAGAGAGAGCGCAATCGGAAATTGCAGCATTGAATTTTGTGAAAGGAGAGAAATAAATTTTCCTAAGGAGAGAAATAAATTTTCCTAAGGAGGGAAATAAATTTTTCTAAGGAGAGAAATAAATTTTCCTAAGGAGAGAAATAAATTTTCCTAAGGAGGGAAATAAATTTTCCTAAGGAGGGAAATAAATTTTCCTAAGGAGAGAAATTTTGCTGCCTCCTCTCTGTCTGAATCAGGATTTGCAGGATTTTAGGATTAACAGGAAAAATACAGTCTGAATCAGGATTTACAGGATTTTAGGATTAACAGGAAAAATACTGTCTGAATCAGGATTTACAGGATTTTAGGATTAACAGGAAAAATACAAATACAATACAATAAAATACAATACAAATATGACATTAGACGAAATAACATATAGAATTAACGGCTGTGCGATGAAAGTGCATAAAACTCTGGGGAATGGTTTTCAGGAAGTTATTTATCAGCGTTGTCTTGCCATTGAACTGAGACGGAACGGTTTGGAATTTGAAAGAGAAAAAGAACAGACCATTTATTATGACGGCTTTGATGTGGGAACTCGTAGGGCAGATTTTATTGTTGAAAATCAG
>JAIROW010000004.1 GCA_031257315.1 Prevotellaceae bacterium | reverse complement strand
TCTCTCAATTTTGTGATAGCTTTTGCCCTGAATTTGTTTTTTACGTTTGCTTTGTAATGTACGCCAATAATTTCGATTAAACAGTCAAGCGCTTCGACTTCCATTTTTTTCTGCGCAAGAACAGTTTTTAAAGATTTAATTTCGTCTTTTAAATTTTTAATTGTTTCCAACTCCTTTGATAGTTTCATATCTTCCCGTTTTGTTCTCATGTGCGACAAAATTTTGAATTAATAAATTTATCCTTAAACACATTTATTTTTATACATAAAAAACTTTATATCCATATTTTTTTACGTTTAAAATAAGACTTTTATTTCAAAAAATCGTTTTAATTCTGTATATATTTATAATTAACGCAAGTAAAGTTTCATTTCAAACGATGGCACAAAATTAGAAATTATTTTTCGTTTATAAAAATAAAAGTTAAATATATATACCAATAATTGCTTTAATTTTTCAGAGCTAAATTGGTTAATTATGTAAATTCTAAGTAGTTATGTTCAAGAAAAAAAATTTAATACCTTACTCAATTTTAACATAATTTAACATATCGTAAAGCGATATGTATAGCAAAACTGAGAACTGTTAACGTAAATTTTTGTAAAAATGTGGCTTCCGAAACCGATAAAAGTAGAATTTCGGTTGATTAACTGTTCTTTTTTTAACAAAATTAACGGGCAAATTATTGTACATCGTAAAGGGCGCGATAGTTAAGCCGCAGGCAACGCTACGCTCGCCATGCGGTTATGAAGGTTCGGCTTTTCAAGCCGTGTCATGGCTGGGGCAAAGTCCGCAGGCGAGCGTAGCGTTGCCTGCGGCAGTGCGAAAGCACCGAAATTGCCCGAATGGGCAAAACTCTCGCTGTTCGCAGTGGCAAGGCATGTCTTGCCCGAATGGGCAAAATGAAGAGAAAATATGGGTGATTTATCGCCACCCCAATTATCGCCCAATAAAAAGGGAAAGATAAACCATTTTAATGCGAAAAAAGCCGCCCCTGTAACGGAACGGCTTTTCCATGAAAACAACAATTTTTAAATAATTTTGTAGATATAATTCTAACAATATTTATATCCAAAACATAAACTCTTGCCTAACGCCTAACGCCTCTCTCCTAACGCCTTAACGCCTCTCTCCTAACGCCTCTCTCGCCTTAACGCTTATTTCTTATCAGCGCTACCGAACTGCTTATGCGTCTGATTTGGGTTGTTTTTCCGGAGATAGTCTTAATATCCAAAACGTAGAAATATACGCCTGCCGGTACGTCTTTGCCCTGATACTTGCCGTCCCAGCCTGACTCGCCGAAGTAGAGCTGGTTGCCCCAGCGGTTATATACTTCGAGATGAAACTCGCGGTTGCGGAATTTCTCGCCGCCAAACAGCACGTCGTTTATTCCGTCGCCATCGGGCGTAAATACGGTGGGGAACGGTACGTCAACATAAACCTGTCCTTCTGCTTTAACCATGCAGTTATTTTTGTCATTGGCAACGATTTCAACATAGTCTCCAATCATTGCTCCGTTGAATATCATCGCAGGAACCGTTATTTCACTTGACACTACTGTATCGGATCCGAAATAATATCTGTTCAGATATTTTTTATTCAGATAATAGGAAATATCACTGAATGCCGTTACGTCGTCAACATCGGCGAATATCGTAACATTGTCGTTTATGTCAAATTCTCTGCCGTTTGGAGCGTTAATTTCGTAAGGATCGTACTCGATTTTCAATCTTTCCTGTTTAAATATCGAAATCGGGACATTAACTGCTGTCGGCGACTGCGGTTTGCCGTTGGTATCAAGAGGTGGATAAACAATAAGATAAAGCGTGTCGCGTCGTGTAACAGAAGGATCAATGTATGTGCTTCCGTCGGATTCGGTATATATCAGATGCTTACCATCGCCAAGATAGCCGCCGGCTGCGATATTTCCAGGTTTTCTGTCTATGGAATCGGAATATACTTCTATTTTTGACCAGCCTGTACCGTCAGGGTCGCGGGGATCTTTCCATCTGTCGGCATCATCTCGTTTACTGAACAGAAGGTCGGCGATTTGGATGGGATTGCTGTCATATTTGTTATTCTTGATGTTTCCGTTTCTGTCGCTTCCTCTGTCAAGAAGCGTTCCGTAACAGAATTTAAAATCTTCGGACAGTTCATCGCCAAATACCATACATGAGGCTATATCGACATATATTTCGAGTTCGTAAATCATACCCTGAGTTATGCCGCAGTATTCTTTTTGCGTGGTAACGTAAAAATAAAACGTGTATGTTCCGGTATCTGCGGGGTTGAATATGCTTCCGCTTGTCAGCGGGCGTTCCTTTATATCGAAATTACTGGAAGACATTCCGTCGTAGGGCAAGCCGTTTATGTCGCCCCAGTAGCCTATCGAAGGAGAAATCTGTACGCCCATAACTTTAAACAGGTCAACCGGAGTAGTTTTTTTGCACTCGAATGTCAAAACTTTGGTTTCTGTTATACGGGTTATCTGAGGCGATGTCTGCGCATCAAGTCTGCCTGACAGCGCCGACAGTGCAAGCGCAAATACAAATACGCAATATTTTTTATATCCTGATTTATAATATGATTTATATCCGCTCATAACTTATTTCTTATTTGGATCTACAAATTTGGTAACTTTTATTTTTACTTTCATATTTTTGCTTACGCAAGCTTCGCCGTTATCAGGTTTGTAAACAAACACATATAACTCGGAATCGTTTGGATTGTTATCGCCGTCGAATGCGTCGTGAGCCTTGAATTTGCCTGTTGCAGGGTCGAATACCGCAGAGGTAAGCGACGGTTTGCTCGATTCGGCTGGCACGAAATCCCATGTACCCTGCAATCCTGCTATGCCAATAACCTGATGAAGGTTTATGTTGTAGGCATAATCGTCTGTCCAGCAGACTTGTATTGCAACGGTATCCATTCCCGACACGATACTGTCTATCGGCGTTATGTAGAGGTTGCCTTTAAACTCTCCGCAGTCGGCTTTTACGTCGAACGTATAGCGCAGCGTCTTTGATGTATCGACAGGCTGTCCAGTAAAAAGATAATCTTTGGGGTTAGTTATAACTGTTCCAAGAGTGTCTCTCCATGTTACTTTCGATTCAAGAGAATCAAGACCCGGAACGTAATTAAACAGATTTAACTTTACGCCGTTAGAGAACTTGTCCTTGCAAATTTTTGTTGCAGCGTTCCAGCCGCTTAGCGCTATGTCTCTGATTCGGAGATCGAACAGCTTTGTCGAGCCGCCTACTCCGCACAGGTCGCCTTTGTCGAGAGCGCCGCTTATGTCGTATTTGAACGAGTAGAGCGAACCGGTGGTGAACCCGCTTATATCGACCGTGCCGTAAAGCAGTTCGTCCCAGTCTGTTCCGTTATATTCGAACCACGCTCCTGACGTTGCGGGTATCGAGAAGCCGAAAATGCCTGCCAAATCCACTACGCCCGGTACCTGATTGCGGCAGACGTCCTTTTCCTGCTTGTCGGGGATTACAGCTGCCAAATCGTTTGTCAGTCTGATTGTCAGTTTTGTGATTGTGTCGCCAGAACAGTTCGGGTATTTATAATTCAGAACTATGTCCAATGGATACTGAAACTGACCGTTACTGTACATATAATCCAATACCTCGACCGGAATTTTAAACCTGTTTGTAATGCCGTCAAGCGGTTGATCTTTTATATCCTTGAAATAATTTTCGGGCAGTAACAGAGAGGACGGTAAAATCCATTCGCCGCCATCAACCGACGAGCCGATGCTGGCGAATATGTTGGGATAGAAATATATTTTCGTCTCCATTGCGCCAAGCAGCGTTTCCATGCAGTAACTTACTTCTCTGTCGGGAATAAAGAAGTTGTCGCTTATGCGCACCGTGTGCGTTACTGTTGCCGTGTCGCGGGGACAGGCATATACGTCGTTTTGCATGGCGCGAAACTTGCCGCTGTAGTTTCCCTGAGTGTCGTCAACCGTATATTTAAATTCTGTGTTTCCGACATTCATAATACCGACATTTGTAAGCGGCATCGGCGCACGCCCCTTTGAGCTGAAAAACTGCAGCTTCCAGCCAACCGATTCGATAAAATACTGGATTTCGGTTGGAACATACATGTTCAGGTCAACATTCGTTGTTGTTCCCGGACATACGTTGGTCAGCGCTGAATAGCCGCTGAGCTGAGGCACTATATAGACCCGTACAACCGACTGCTCGTTGTAGTTCATGCCGCAAAAATTATTGCTTTTGCACACAAATATGTACTCGTAAATACCTGCCGGTTTGCCGATTACATTGAGAATTGCACTTGCATGAGGCACCTTGTCAACAGAGTCTATCTGCACCGGTGTAAATGGATTGGGATACTGACCGGGCATTACCTGAACAAAATAGCCTTCGCCGCCCTGTTCCAGCGTTTTGAAATTGACACTGAAAGCGTCGTACGAAATATCGACAGGAAACGATACGGACGAACATACCCACAAATCTTTCTTGTGTATAAAGTTCCCATATACGCTGAAATCCTTTACAACCACTGCTGCGAACAGGTTCGTTGTCGCTATTGACAGCGCAAGTACCGCCGCAACTTTTCTTACATTAAATAATTTTTTAACTCCACATATCATAGCGTCCACATCTAACTGATTTCTTTAACAATATAATAATTCTTTTTTTTCCGAGAAACCACTCCGGTTTTACCCGGAAGTGGCTTATTTTTTTATTCCTTTATAATATCTTTACGATATTTAGTTTTTTACAACGCTGTAACTATATCTATTGTTACTGTTATGTTTTTATTAACGCAAGAATTAGTACCAGTACCATTATAATTAAAGATATAAGTACCAGGAGATGGGTTCCAAGAGCCAACATCAATTGAACCAGTAGCAGGAATCGTAGGAACATTAGATGTTCCCGTTCCTCCCGGTGTAGCAACCCCCCATGAACCAGCTGATGTTTCATAGAAACCTGCAACCTCGAATAAATTAATTGCTTTTGGCAATTTAGATACGCAGAATTTTATTGTATGTGCAGTAGGCACTTTAATGCTGTTTGTTATTTTCAGATACAGTTTTGAAGTACTTGCAGTACCGCAGCTACCAGCTCCGGCAGCCTTATCCACTGTAATAACATGCGTGCCTGTAAGAGTTCCAATCGTCAGGGTCTCACCGTTAATACCTGACCCTGTTGTAGGGCTGGTGTATGTAGCGCCGACAACACCTGTAAACTCAGCAAGGTTTACTGATGGTACTTTTTGGCATACCTGAGCGCGATAGTCTGAAAGTGTAAACGGATCCTGCAAAATAAGAACCAGTCTGCCAGAGTCGCCTGCGAAGCAGTTTGCGCCACCGTCAATTTTCCACTGATAATGATAACCTACGCTTGCATTAAGGGCATCGCCAACTACTGTTGATGGCGGCAAAAACGAACCTGCCGGAGGATTACCAAGACTGCCATTTTGCATACTTCCAAGTTCAGCCCACATTGCGTTTGTCGAAGTGAGAGTCGGTTTACCGTTCGGATTTCCGTACACAGAGAACAGGTCATAACTTACACCCGGCTGACGGCACTGTACAGCGGTATCAATGCCCCAATACTTAGTCGTCGGAGAGTCTCTAAGTACCAACGTATCAGATACAGTAGCCGACTGACCATTACAGTTTGTATAGTTGAAAGTAACTGCAGCTTTTCTACCTGTTCCACCACCGATAACTGGTGTTGGTGTCCAACTGGCTGAAGGAATATCTCTAAATCTGACAATTGGTACTGCTAGTGATCCATAAAAACCGGGAACAGTGCGTCCGAATAAGGTAGCAACAAACGGATTTCCAGCGGTATCTTGTGGACAGATAGCTTTAGAGATATACTGCAGATTATTCAGCGAGTCAACCATCACGTGATACTTTAACGAATCAGACAGTCCACATTTGTATTTGGGATCTGGGGCAATACTAAACTTGAAATAAACAGTAGTATCAATACCAACCTTATCTATTTTAATATTAGCAGAAGAAGGAAGAGTCCATGAAAGATTCAAACCAGCCTGTTTGTACAGCATATCATAATTAACTGTATTCGCAGAATTAGTGAAATGTTGAGCTGCGTTAACAGTATGCGGCGTGTTACTTGGACAAACAGTAGTGTCTTTGGTTATTGCGCTGGAAAGATCGGGCAATATAAACACATATACCCAATATTTCTCACCTGGATTAAGACCGCACTGGCTATTATTTGACAGGTACTGGAACACATAACCGCCCACGCCCGAAGTTACAACTTTGAAAGCGTTACCGGCTCCGTTATTACCTGCTGTACCAAACTGATAGTCGGCGGCAGTAGCGCTCGGCTGAGTTACAGCAATCAGTGTCCAATCTCCATACTGGGGTGAAAGTTTCCTGTTTGAAATGTCATACCCCAATTCTACAGGATAGAGAGAGTCAAGAGTAGAACAGAAGATGATGGTATCACTGGTTTTCAAACCGGTATTCAACGTATTGAGTTGAATCCATGCATTACCGTCCCACCAATGGTCTTTGGTTGGCGGCGTCAGCGGCACCTGTTGCGCTTTCACCGCAAACCCAGAGATTAACAATGCGACAATTGTAAAAAAAATACTTTTTCTTTTCATACTAAATCTAATTTAAAATGTTTTTATTATATAAAATTTTTTTTCTAACTTAATTACTCTGTCAAAGAATTTCGGTTTATTGTGTTTCTTAAATTAATACCTGAAAAAAGAAGCACTGTTTAAACTGTAAAACCTAAATCTTTGAAAACACAGCGCAAAGGTACAGGTAAAAAGTGTATGAAGTGTTTATTTTCTGCATTTTTAACTTTTTTTAACACTTTTAACCTGTTTTTAAGATTAATGCTTGCGGTATTTAATCTCTCTTTCGATAATAAAACGCACCGCATTGTTCTCAGTTTGAATGGCTTGCGTCCAGTTTTTGTTTTTATCGAACACATAAGTATAAACAACCCCGTTTTTTAACACTTTTGCAGCGTCAAAAGTATTAATTTTGTCAAGCAGCCCTTTTTTAGCGCGATACTGAGTGTTGTCGCCGTTAAAAATGGATTCTTTTTTCGATTTTCCGCTTGTAGTTTTGCGCAGACTGGCGGTATAGTCGTACAGCCATGTACAGTCAATAGCTGCGGAGTTGTCTTCAATCACATTATATAATGTATAAGGCTTGTCAAGGTCAAATTCCCTGACAGACTGCCTCGAAGCAATACCGTCGGCAAAGCTGAACCATGTTTTTTTGCAGGAAGCGCTTTTTTTCTTCGGGTTTTCCACCCAGAGTTCTTCTTCTGCAAGCACGTTTTCATGTACTTTTTTGTCGGCGTCCACATACCTTTCGTATCGCCGCATATTAACCGAGCCGGCATTGATATTAGCCAGATATTCGATTTTGTATGCGAGCAGCCCTTTTGCGTCGAGGCGCACTTCGGTAACAGTACCGGCTGCTTCGTCATATACCCAGTCTGTAACAGCTTCGATTGCTGCTGTTTCGATGTGGTAAACAATTTCTTTTATTCTGTTACCCTTGTCGTCGAAAAACACTTCGAGAACAAAATCGGCGACAGCGCCTTTAACAGTTTTATCGCCCTCCTGCTTGGGCGCATACACGGTATATTTCACCGATTCGACGCTGTTTTTGCGCAGCGTATAATCCTTGTAAGATTTAATTGCAGGTACACCCTTTAATTTTGCTTCGGCTCCGACAGCGAATAAACACGCTGCAACTCCGGTGAGAAACAAATTTCTAATAGCTCTATTCATATTATTTATTACTATATTAAAAAAACTTAAAACAATTATAAAATTTCAAAAAAAATTTCAAAAAATAACAGCTGTAAAATTCAGCATCATTTCTAATTAAAAGCGATAAAATCGCGGTGCAAAGGTAATAAGTATTTTTAACATATTAAAAGGTTTATATAGTTAAAAAATAGAATTAAAAGTTAAAAACTGTTAAGCAATTTATTATCAAGATATTAAAGCGCAAGATATGTCTTGAAGCGTGATTTTCAGAGAAAAGCAAGCGTGGGCGCAATCTCCTGTCAACGGCATACCACCACCTGCGAAAACGACAAGTCAAACCGCAGGCGAGCGCTATCGCTCGCCTGCGGCTTTTGCCAGCGGACAGCGAGAGTTTTGCCCATTCGGGCAAGTTCCGCGCTTTCGCACTGCCGCAGGCAACGCTATCGCTCGCCTGCGGTTATGAAAATTAAGCCCATTCGGGCTAAAAAAACGTTTTCAACCCCTGATTTGCATAAATAATACATTATATCAGCCAACCACCCATCTCGCCACGTTTCTCTCATCTTTATCGTCGCTAAACTCTACGCCAATTTT
>JAIROW010000270.1 GCA_031257315.1 Prevotellaceae bacterium | reverse complement strand
TTTTTATCTGTAAAAATGATTGAATATGCGGGATTTGCGATAAAAGCGCAGGTCAGCATATCGGCAACTTTATCAATTTCCGAATTTTGTATTTTATTGATTTTTAGCTGTTTCATTTTCTTCACTTTCTGCTCTTTCGGGCGGTTGATAATTCTAATTTTAATTGCGCAAAGGTATGTATTTTTTCGGATATAGATGCGCTGCCGCATGCAACGCTACGCTCGCCTGCGGTTATATATTTTTTCGGATACAGATAATACAGCCTCTCTATCCCATGCGTCTCAAAAATAACCTTCTTCAATAAGTGTAATAAATCCCAGCAAAGCGCCCCAGTGATAGAACTTGTCGCTGTTGACCACGTCGTCGCCTTCGCCGGTAACTGAGCTGTAGTTTTCAAAGACATAACCGTCTTTCAGCCAGCTTTTCAACAAAAGGTTTTTCGATTTTTCGGACAGTTCTTTGCGGGCTTCGGGCAGGTTATAGTTGCGCAATCCCATATAAACCAGAAAATTCAACGGCGCCCAGATGCGTCCGCGCACGTAGTCGTTGTCTTCAAATGCGGGGTCGTTGCGGGGAGTTGAAGGAATCACCCATTCGCCCCAAAATTCGTCGGTATTTAGAAGATGTTCCTTCACCATGCGTTCGGCTTGCTGCTGCGTCGGAACGTTTGCCAGCATGGGGTAGAAGCAGGTTGGCGAAATGCGCAGATGAAATTTGCCAGAACCGGTATGGCGACTGTAATACAGTCCGCTTTTTTCGTCCCACATTTTGCTCATATTCTTGGAATAGAAAGCGCTACGTTTCCGCAGTTCGTCGGCATCTTTTCTTTTGCCGAGTTCGTCGGCTATCTTGGCTAAAAGGTTGCAGTCCATTACATATAAACTCGACAGACTGACGTCGTGCAATTTCTGTACGTGCTTTTGCCTGTCGAAAGCGATACTGTCGTACATGTGCGAATTGTCGAGACCCGATTCCATTGCGCCTCCGGCAGTTTTGTTCACGCCCTGATATTCCCACCAGCGGTGGGTTACTTTTTCATACGGCGAACTGCCCCAGCACAGCAGCCCGTCGATGCTCCTGTTTTTGTCCCACCAGCGGTTCCATTGCAGCAGGTTGTCATAAACAAGTTCGAGAAACCATTTTTCTTTATATTTTTGGTAGATGTTCCACACAGCCAGCGAACCTACCGGCGGCTGCGAACGGTCGCGCGACTTGTAGTTGTTGACGGCGTAGAAATTGGGTACAAATCCGTTTTCGGTCAGCGCGTCGGTCATTTCAAATACATTGGCATAAGCAAGTTCCCTGTTTCCGGTTGCCAGCATCATTGCGGCGAGATATGTATCCCAGCAAAAGAGAACAAAACCGCCCATCGAAGGATTTGAACTCCAGCCTACATTCCAGATGCGGCTTACGGGCGTAATAACCCGTCCGATGGTCGGGTCGTAGATATTGTCCCATGCCAGAACGCTTTGCATGGCATTGTAAACGTCGTAATATTCGCCAAATTTTTTGCGGTTTGTTTCTGCAAAAGCGTCGGCGTGCGACTGTATAAAGGCTTTTGCCGACTCGACGCTCATGTCTGCATTGAAGGCAATAACTACGGGTTTATCGACTGATACGCTGATTTCTCTGCCTTCTGCGCTAATCTGTTCGCCGTTTACGACGCCCTGCATGTCCGGAATTTCAGGCTCGTCGGCATACAGTCCGAGCAGGAAACGGTTTTCCTTAGTTTCTGCCTTTACATTTCTGTACCATAACGCTTTCGGGACAACTGTCAGCCGTCCGCCGCTTGCGTTTCCTTCCAGCGGAGTTACGAGAATAACGTTTGTCAGACCTTCAGCCGCGCTTTGAACGCGCAGTTTCAGCCCTTTCCATTCGAGCGAAATGTCGGTATAAGCGCCGTCGTAGGTATGCGCTCCGGGGTGCATTACGGGTGCGCCATTACTCCGGTCGCCAATCTGAAACGTATTTACGCGCTCTCCGTCCGCGTCGGTCAGGTTCAGGTCGATAGCCGCGCCATAAGGGAGCAGGACGTGTGTCAGAACGCTGCGCGTGTCCCATGTATTCCAGCCTGCAGCCAGCTGACGCTGCATTTTTTGGTAACGCTCGATGGGCGTCTGTCCGGTTGCCGCATGTCCCGACATGATTAAAAATGTCAAGCAAAAAATAGAGTTTTTTATTATTTTCATTTTGTAAATTAATTATACAATACTTATATTATTAACTGCAAAGAAACAACTTTATTCTGATTATTGCAAAATTAATAGTTTATCTATTGATTAACATATTTTTAGAACGTTTCCAAATATCAGGACGGACGCTGTTGCTCTGAATATCAAAAATTAATGTACAGGAGATTGCATCAAAGCAGCTTCGCCATTAATCACCGAAAAATTATTCCACCAACAACTACAATCAAACAGCCTTTATCAACGTAATGTTTGTACAAAACGCTTAAACTGCAATTTTTTTCGTGAATAAAAATAATTTACCTATCTTTGCGCCGTAATTCATAAATGAACAGATATGCGTATTTTGTATTCAAATATTACAGCTTGCTGCGCTACCGACTGTCAGATATACAGTGGTGCAGTATCAGTCTGTCGATATGAAGACGAAATTCTCTCTATTACATATAACACTCTTATTATTAACATATTGAGATTTTTCTCGGCATTAACATTTTGTCGAGAAAGGTTTGACTTGCATTTTTGTCCCGACAGCGATAAATTTCTGTCGGGACAGAAATTTATTTGCGTCCCGATGGAAAAATATTTCCGTCGGGACAGAAATTTACGCGCGTCCGCACAGCGTCATTGCGGGCTACAACTGAAAAATCATTTTTATTATTTATCAAATAAATTATCAAAAGTATGAAGTTTAAATTAATTGAAAAAGGCAACCCCAATCAGCCTGCCGCACCGAAAAAATGGTATCCGAGCGCGGTAAATGCGGGTAAATTTACAATCAGGGACTTCGCAAAGGAAATCGCGGGACGCTCGTCGCTCACGAGAGGCGATATTGAGAATGTCCTCACCAATTTTATTGAAGAACTGCCCACTTTCTTAAAGCTGGGAATGAGCGTACAGTTAGGCGATTTAGGCACGATACGCCTCAATATCACGGGCGAGGGCGCAGCAACGCCAGCCGATTTCAAAACCGAAACCATCGCGGCAAAGGTTATCTTTACGCCAAGCGTGGAATTTAAAAACGGACTTGCAGATATTCATTACGAACAGACAAGTTAATAACATAAATGAGTAAAAAAATACATAACCGCAGGCGAGCGTAGCGTTGCCTGCGGCAGTGCGAAAGCGCCGAACTTGCCCGAATGGGCAAAACTCTCGCTGTCTCCGCAGTGGCAAAGTCCGCAGGCAACGCTGCGCTCGCCTGCGGTTATGAAGATTCGGCTTTTCAAGCCGTGTTTTGACACAAAAGGGCGGTTTGTAATTCTAATTTTAATTGCGCAAAGATACACTTTTTTTCGGATACAGATAATGCGGGCTTTTAGCCCGAATGGGCTTGATTTTCGTAACCGCAGGCGAGGCGATAGCCGTTGCCTGCGGCAGTGCGAAAACGCTGAACTTGCCCGAATGGGCAAAACTCATCAGTCGTTTAAAAAATACTTTTCAACAATTTCTATACCGTTTTCTATCAAAAATTGCCTGTATTCATCTTCAAAACTAACCGTTTTATGGTG
>JAIROW010000265.1 GCA_031257315.1 Prevotellaceae bacterium | reverse complement strand
TTGTACTTTTCCATACATTTTGGAAAAATTTATTACCTTTGCACAAAAATTTAGCTGTATTATCCGCGATGGAAATGTATGCTGAAATAAAATTTTACAATACGGGTTTAAGTTTGGCTGTCGGAATATTTATAATTTCGATGACCCCAAAAAATGTACCTTACTCAAATATTATACAGATTATAAAAACTGTAAAAAAAGTGATTGAATTTATTCAAAAAAAGTTATTAACAATTGCCTTTTTTGAAAAGTTTGGCACACTTTTTGTAGAGAGAGAGAGAGAGAGATAGAGAGAGAGAGAGAGAGAGAGAGAGAGAGAGAGAGAGAGAGAGAGAGAGAGAGAATCAGATAGTTAGGTGTTTTCCCCCGTATTATTCGGGCGGAAATTTATTGAAAATATACGGATTTTTTTCAAACGGTTCTTATGGAGAACTGTCCGAAAAAAATCCTTTTTTTATTTATACGTCGAACCCTAAAATCTGCCTGCCTATGATAAAATAAAAAATACTCAAAATTATCCGGACTGGCGTAATATTGCCGGTCTGCCACTGAAAAAAATCATTGATTTTTTAATTTCATATTGCTGGAATAAATGACTTATTTGAGTTTAAATGTCAATAAAAAAGAGTTGTATATGTGCGACATTTTAACTTTAAGAGCGAGCAGTCGCAGCATTTATTGTTTTACCGGCATACAGTCCTTAAAAGGATTTAATAAATAAATATCATATATATTAAACAAAATTAAGTAAAAACAGTTTTAGTATCATAATTTAACAAAAAAAAGAGTATGAAGAAAATAATATTAATATTGATTGAAATGCACACGATGCGCACCTCTGTTGCCGCACTGTTTATGTGTGCCTGTTCGATATCCCTGTTTGCACAGGGAAGAATAACGGGAAAAGTTTCCGATGAACAGGGAGAGCCGCTGGCAGGAGCTTCCGTTGTTATGAAAGGAACAAACAACGGCGTTTCTACCGATGTAAACGGAAACTATTCCATCAGTGTAACCGGCGCCGATAATGTGCTGGTATTCTCGTTTATGAGTTATGTGTCGCAGGAAATTACTGTCGGCAGAAAAACGGTAATCGACGTTGTTCTTGCCGAAGACGCTACTCAGCTGGACGAAGTTGTTGTTACCGCTCTGGGAGTTAAACGCGAAGCGAAATCGCTGGGTTATGCCGTCAGCACAATTAAAGGCGAAAACCTTGTAACTGCGGGCGTTACGACCAACCCGCTGTCGGCTATTTACGGAAAGGCTTCGGGCGTTGGCATAACTGCGAGTTCGTCGGGTCCGACCGGAGGCGTGAATATCAAAATTCGCGGAGCTTCGCAGCTCGAAACTTCTTCAAGCACCCGTCCCCTGTTTGTGGTTGACGGCGTTCCGATTTTCGACAGAGAATCGTCGATGGCTTCGCGCAATTACGACCCGTTCAATTCGTTTGACTACGGCGCGGGTATCAACGACGTAAACGCGGAGGATATCGAATCGATGGAAATTCTCAAAGGAGCAAAAGCGTCAGTGCTTTACGGCAGCGCGGGAGCTAATGGCGTAGTGCTTATAACTACAAAAAAAGGCGCAAATACGCGGGGACTTGGCGTAACGGTTTCATGGAATCACACGGTTGAAGAACCTGTGAGTTTTATTGACTGGCAGAACGAATACGGGTCGGGTACAAATTCCTACTCAATTGGCAGCGACAATAAATTGCAGATATCGAACTACAACTTCGGCGCAAAGTTCGACAATCGCGACATTATTTACTGGGACGGCTCTAAAAAACAGTACAAGGCGTATCCGAACAATTACGACGATATTTTTCAAGCCGGTTCAACCAACAGTTTACAGGTAGCGGTTTCGGGCGGCAACGAAAAGGGTAATATGCGCATATCCTATACAAACTACAAGTTTGACGGTATTGTTAATAATCACTGGCAAAAGAAACACACGTTCAGTTATGCCGGTCAGATGAATGTATCGCCGTTTGCAAAAATGGAACTTAATGCAAATCTTTACAGGATTGAAACCCAGAACCGTTATCCGAACATCTCGTCTCTGATGAGCGTCGGATACAATCGAGACAATGATTATCAGGTAATTGCAAAAAAATATCTGACTAACGACGGTTACAGGGCAACTCTCGACAACATTCCTGCATCGCAGACGCGACTGGCAGATCTTCTGTGGCATCAGAACCAGAACATAAATCTTGACGAAAAGACGCATTTGCTTGCCTCGCTGCGCAATACGTTTCAGTTTCACCCTGCCGTAAGTTTGACGACGCTTGCCGGTATCGACTATACTCAAACCGATTATACCCGCAAGGAAAAGGTAACAGCCGTTGTGCCGGCAGTGAAAGGCGGAAAGTACCGTTTCGATACCGACCAGCATCTTATTTACAATCTTCAGGCGAATTTAAACTACGACCAGTCGTTTATTGACAAACAGCTGCGCGTTACGGCGCTTGCCGGAACAGAGTACAGAAGCACAAACGATTACAATATCTACGCTTCGACTTACGGCGATTTGTCGTACCCGAACTGGTTTTCGCTGAACAATACATCGCAGTTTCCGCAATTCGGCGAACGCGACAAGGTTATGGGACACGGCAGAGGCTCGGAGGCAATTTACAGCGCCTACGCATCGGCGACCGTTTCGTGGAAAGACCGTCATTATATCGAAATTCAGGGACGAAACGACTGGGCTTCCACTTTGCCGAAAAATAACAATTCGTATTTTTACCCGGGCGTTTCCTATACGTGGAATTTCAGCGAAGATTTTACCGTTCCACAATTGCAGTTCGGTAAGTTGCGTCTTGCGTGGGCAGACGCGGGACGTCCCGCCACGCGGTATTTTGCTCTCAGTCAGTACAATCTAAGCACTATTCCCGGCTCCAACGGAGCGCAGAGCGTCGATCCGCCTACGGAACTTTTTTCGGGCGACATCAAACCTGAACGTAAACGGGAATTTGAAATCGGTACAAATCTGAGATTTTTCCCCCAGAACAGAATAGAAATAGATTTTTCGTATTACAACGGAACAATCTACGACCAGATTATGGGTATTCCTCTGACTCCCGGAACCGGTTACAGCAAAATCAAAATCAATGCCGGAAAAGTAAAAAACTACGGATATGAACTGCTGCTTAAAGGCGCGGTACTGGCTCACAAAAACTATCGCTGGGACATTTCGCTCACTCTTGCAAACCAGTTTTCGCAGGTTGAAGAACTGTATGGCGGCATCACGCGGCACATTCTGGCGCAAAGCGACCACGGTGGTTATCAGGTTGTTGCCGAAACAGGCAAACGCGCGGGCGAAATTCTTGCATACGACTACAAGAAAGCTCCCGACGGACGGAGAATTGTTGACGACGAGGGGCTGTACATGCGCGATACGGAAAAGGGATATATCTCGGTTGGAAATGTAAATCCTTCGCTTATTGGAGGTTTGGCAACCGATTTCTATTATAAAAATTTCAACGTTCATGTTGGAATGGATTACAGTTTCGGCAGCCGTCTGATTTCCATATCGAACTACTATCTGCTGTCAACCGGCAGCGTGAAGGAAACTCTGGCAAACCGCGACGAAGCCAGCGGCGGTCTTCCCTATTACATAAACAAAAGCGACAAACGTATCCAGCTGTCCGGTCATAACGCCACTCTGCCGAGCGATTCCAAAGACGGACGAATTTATCATGACGGAATGATACTGTCGGGCGTGGTGCAAAACGCCGACGGCTCTTTTTCGGAAAACACGCGGATTGTGCCAGTTGCTTCTTACTGGGGTACTTTGAATCAGGACATGCAGCAGTTTTTGCAGCCGGACTATATCTATAAAAACAACTATATCAAAATGCGCGAAATAGCTGTTTCTTATACGCTTCCAAAGTCCGTATCCGAAAAAATAAAATTGCAGAAGGTTGTCCTTTCGCTTGTCGGACGCAACCTGTTCTATCTTTACAAGTCAATTCCCAATATCGATTCCGAATCGGTACAGGGTACAAACAGCTATACCGAATATTCAATTTTCCCGATGCACCGCTCGTGGGGATTTGGCATAAATGTAAGTTTTTAATGTAAAAAATTATTATAGCAATGAAAAAAATATTTGTAATTATATTATCGACATGCCTCATGTTTTCAGGCTGTCAGTCGGAACTGGAAGAAAAATTCTACGACCCCGAAAAATACGAAGCTCCCGAAAGTATTGTCATGTCGGGAATGTTTGCAAAAACAGTCAACCAGTGGAAAATTTTTATACAGGATTATGGCGAATACTGGTGGGGACTGTCAGGTACAGGACCTGCCGGATATGCGCAGATAGGCGTGCGTCCGATGGTTTACGACGCCATCTACAATACATGGGACGATATGCAGAACTGGAACGACAATTTCAAAAACAGTATCGGCACTTATTTTACCCACATGTATGAACGTAACCGACTCTGGGGGGTGATGAAAACGAAAATGGAAACCGGAAATGCCGAATTTGTAAAAGAAAACCAGCTCTATTTCCAGCTGACAGGCATTATCAAGGAATACTGTTTCCTTCGCAACGTTGACGCATTCAACAGTATTCCATATTCGACGGCGCTGCGCGGAATTGACGGCGTACTTTTTACGGAATACGACGACCCGAAAGAAATTTATATTACAGCCCTGCAAAACCTGAAAGATTTAACCGGCAAACTTCAAAGTTCATTCAACGGTATGAGCGACGCTTCAAAAACAATGTTTGCAAAACAGGACATCGCTTTCAAGGGCGACGTCAGTAAATGGATTCAGTGGGCAGAAGCCATGCGTCTCAAATTTGCCGTGCGTCTGTCGAGCGTGGACGAAGCTGAGGCTAAAATTCATATTCAGGATATTCTGACAAAAAACAGCCTGCCGGCGCAAGATCTCTGCTGGGATCCGCCTTTTACAACAATGGAGGCAACACTTGCCGGAGGCGGTGAAACATGGACGCGCGGCTTTATCGAAAGATTTACCAGCTACTTTATTCCAAACGTGATTATGAAGCGCATGAACTACGGAACGCCTGTTTATGAACCCGGAATCGACGACCCGCGTTTGCCGGTGCTGGCAATGCCTACAAAATGGGGCGACTATCGCGGCGTCCGCATGGACAGAAACGAAGCAATGGAAGTACAGAAAGCGGAAAAACTGATATACTACGGAACCGACGTCGATGGACAAAACGACACGCTGAAAAATCAGAGAATCGAACAGCTGCGGCAAACTTACAACCAGCAGCACCCGAACGATACAATGACCGTCCAGCAATGGGGGCTTTACCGCGACAAGGCAACAACCAATTATACCATTGTCAACAATGCAAGTTATCGGAACAATCTGGACGTTATGCTCGGAATCAACGCCGTTTCGTGCTACAACATGAAAACGCTGGTATTCAACGAGCCGCCGGTATATATGAGTTCGCTCGCCGAAACCGACCTGCTGCTTGCCGAAATCGCTCAAAGAAATCTTGGCTCGACCGGTAAAAGCGCTGCCGACCATATTGCCGACGCAGTAAAACACTCCGTTCATTTCTGGTACGAATACAACAAACGTTCGACATACGAGCCTGAACCGGTAGAATTTCCAAAATATTCAAAAGAAAAAGTCAAAGAAATTCTGAGTCCGTCAGAGCCTTCTGCCGCCGTTGTAAACCAGTACGCCGATTTCATCAAACAGCAATACGCCGGCGCCGCAACAATCGACGACCAGATTGAAATCATTATGCAGCAAAAGTATATCCACCTCAACATGATTGGAATATACGAACTGTGGGCAGAATTGCGACGCACCAGACATCCGAAGTTAGAACCGGTAACAACCTCCAACGGAACTTTTAAAAGACAGATTGAACGAGTAGTTTATCCTGCAAGCGAACAGTCCGTAAACATGGACAATTACAAAAAAGTACAGGATCAGGATAACTATACTTCTCCGATTTTCTGGGTAAAAAATCCTTCGGAATCGTTCTATCGAAATAACTATATAGAATAGTTGACAGTTATGCTAATATTAAGAGGCTGCCCCGAAAGACTTTTGGGACAGCCTCTGTCTTTGTGTAATGTGAAAATTTTTTTTTCAGTCAGTTTACCATTTTACCTGTTTTTTCCGCAGGTTATTGCGCCGTTATGGAAATTCCGGTTTTCAGCAATATAGACTTAAATGTTAATATGGATCGACGTCTGCAATCAGCATTATTCCTGCAAATTGTTTAACGGATTTGAACTGTATAAATGTTTCGTTCAAAATCTGTTTGTAATTAGCAGTATTGTTGTCCTTTGGGATTTTTATTCTAAAATTCAGTATGAATTTATTTTGTACGCGACCAACTGGCGGCGGTTCGGGTCCCGATACCTGTCTATCGAATGTTTTGGCTAAATCAGTTTTTAAAATGACGGCTGCTTCGTTGAGCAGTTCTCTGTTTGAATGTCGTATCGAAATCATTATCAATCGACAGAATGGCGGATAATTGAAAAGCCGCCGTTCCTGTATCTGGGTTTCAAAGAATGATTTGAAATCGTTGTTGACAACCTGCCGTATAATTTGATTTTCAGGATTTAAGGTTTGTATAAAAACTCTGCCTTTTTTATCCTTGCGTCCAGCTCTGCCTCCTACCTGCGAAATCAGTTGAAAACTCCGTTCGTATGCTCTGAAATCTGGAAAATTGAGAAGAAGGTCGGCATTTACGATTCCGACCAGACCGACATTAGCAAAGTCTAAACCTTTGGCAATCATTTGTGTACCGACAAGAATATCTATTTTACCCGTACCGAAATCATTCAGAATTTTTTCGTATGCAAACTTCGATTTTGCCGTATCCATATCAAGGCGTTCAATGCTTGCTTCGGGAAAAAGTATTGACAGTTCGTCTTCGATTTTTTCCGTGCCAAGCCCTTTTGCCTTTATGTCCGTTCCCCTGCACGAGGGGCAGTTTAAGGGCATCGGCAGCGAGTATCCGCAATAATGGCAACTAAGCATATTATTGAATTTATGATACGTCATGCTTACGTCGCAATATTTGCATTTCACAACCATTCCACAGTCATGGCACTGAATAAAAGGCGAATAACCGCGCCTGTTCTGAAAAAGAATAATCTGTTCGCCCTGTTGCAGCGTATCTTTTATTTCATTAACAAGCGTTTCGGAAAAAGATGAAATAATTTTTTTTCTCCAATACGCTCTTTTCATATTTATTGTTCTGATTTCGGGCAGGGTTGCCGAGCCGTAGCGCTCGGTAAGTTCTACAAGTTCGTATTTGCCGGTACGGGCATTGTAATAGCTTTCAAGCGAAGGCGTTGCCGAACCGAGAACAATTTTTGCACCGTGCAGCCTGCCCGCTATCAGGGCTGCGTCGCGGGCGTTGTATCTTGGCGCTGGGTCAAACTGTTTGTAAGTATTTTCGTGTTCTTCGTCAACAATTATAAGTCCAAGACTGTCGAAAGGAAGCAATAAGGAAGAACGCACTCCAAGAACAAGATGCGATTTGTCGTCTTTATCTCTCAAATTCAACACTTTGTTATATATTTCATAACGCTCGAAATCGTTAAATTTTGAATGATACACTGTTGCTTTTTCGCCAAAAACAGCTCTCAAACGTCCGATTATCTGCGTTGTAAGGGCAATTTCGGGCAAAAGATACAGAATTTGCCTGTTTTGTTTTAAAACACTGTTTATCAGATGAATATAAATTTCAGTTTTTCCCGACGATGTTACGCCGAACAGAAGCGCGGGTTTACTGCTGTTTGAGAGCGCCTCAAAAGCCTTCTGTTGCGGAGGCGAAAGTTTGGGCAGTTCTTTCTGCTCCGTAAAACTGTCTGGTATTCTTTCAACCGGTTTTTTTATCGAAATAAATATTTTTTTCTCTTCACATGATTTATAAACATAAGAAGATATGCCGTTTTTTGCAAGAAACTCCGCTTTGGAAATTTCGACAGGATTTTCGCGGTTCAGCGGTTTGGCGGCTTCTATATATTCTGTCAATAATTTTTTCTGTTTTGACCCTTTTTTCAAAGAATCCATAACTGCCACAAGTTTTTCTTCGCTGTACAAATCGTGATGCAGGGTTATAAAACTCTGATATTTAGGATTATACTCAGTTTCAAGCTCTGCTTCTGTTTTAACTGTTCCCGAATCTAAAAGTTCTTTTACAAATGAAAAAATTTTCTTGATACCAGTTTTCTTTTTCAATTCTTTGACAGACATTTCTCCATCTGATAAACTGTTGATTATAAGCCTAAAAGCCATATTCTGTTCTTCAAAATGGAAATTCTGCACATCAGGATTTAAAGCGATTTTTGTTTCGCTTTCGAGTTTCATACAGGCAGGCAGCGCGGCTTTCATAACTTCGCCCAATGTACACATGTAATATTCTGAAATCCAAGTCCATAAGTCGAGCTGCAAGCTGCCTGTAACGGGAGTTTTGTCAATTATATCGACAACTTCCTTAATTTGAAAATCAAAACTTTGAAAATCAACTTCCTGATTTTCACATATTTCTATAACTATTCCAGAATACAGCTTGTTGACGCCAAGCGGAACCGTAACACGAATACCGACCTTTACGTTATCTGTAATATTCTGAGGAACAGCATACAGCAAAGGCTCGTTCAGATACAGTGGAAGCAGTACTTTTACAAACAATCTACAATCAATTTTACAGTTATTTTAACTTTCAAAATTATATATTTTTTATGACATGACAAATTGATGCCTGATATGTCATTTGTTATCAGTGGCTTATAAATTAAAAACTGCCGGCATTTCACAAAAACAGAGACGCGGTTCGCCGTGTCTCTGCTAAAAATAACCTCTATTCAGAGTTTTTCTCCATGCCAACATCAACAATAAATTTCAAAACTGTGGTACAGTTTATGTCCTTTCAAACAGTTAATTACTGTTTTTTTACCGGAATTTTGTCAAATTCTGTTTTACCTTTTTCGCTGTCAACGATTTCAATTAGCGGTCGTCCGACAAAGGCGCCCATTTCAACAGTACATCGGATATAATACTCTTTACCAAGCTGAATATCGACAGATTCTTCCACCGTCGTTTCGGTACGCGCCCAAAGTCTGTACATACCCGGCTGCGTTATCCTGACTGTTTTTTTGCTTTTGTTCGCTACTCGAAACAGCGGTTCGTCGTTCAAATTAATATTATACTTTATAGCCAGCCCCATCATTGAGGCGGGACGGTAAATGTGTAGCAGGGCGCAATCGTCTGTCAGTTCATATTCTGAAACTGCCGCGCTGTTCGCAGCCGTTACCGTTCTGCTGCTTCCACATCCGGTCGTCAGCAAAGACGCGACAAACATCAGCACAATTCCCGTTACCGCGCTTCTAAAAACGCTTTTTACAGTCCTGCTTTTTTTCTGTTCACGCACGACAGGCGTAAACACTGTACATAATATTGGCGCTGCTGCCAAATTCGCTGAAATTTTCTTTAAATTTAAATGCTTTATTAAAAAAATTTCACTATTCGTATGACTTTTCGGAATCGCCCCGTTTTTTTGAATGGTCTCTGCTTCCATTGCGCCTGAACTGTTTGCGCGTTCATTTTTTAAATAAAACTTTGTCATAAAATGTTTTCTTTTACTTTGCCTACTCTTTTTACGGGATTTTCGGCTTTAATTCCCATATAAATCAAATTTTGCACAAAGGTATGCGCTAAAAATAGCACAGAATACCACACAAAGTATATTTATTTTTTATGAACCGCAATTTTTACAGGATTAAAAAAAACTGCCAGTATTTTAAATCCATCTGAAACTCAATAATTTAATAAAAATTTAAATTTTGTCGCACGTTATTTAGCTTTCATATAAAAACAATTATTAATTTTGTAGATATTTAAACAGTATGTTTTTTATGGATAATTTATTGGAAAAAAGCGCATTGACAGTGAATCCGGGCGTAGAACAGCAGCCGTTTGTCAATCCAGAAGCGCTGATGCGCATTAAAAAAAACAGAAAAAAACCGCTTACTGTTGAACAGTTTGTCGATGGAATTTCGGAAGGAAATATTACCGTTCTCAGTAAGGCGATTACGATGGTCGAGAGTCTGCTTGACGAGCATCATGCAACATCGCAATCGGTAATAGAAAAATGTTTGCCAAAATCGGGCAAGTCAATACGAATTGGCATAACGGGAGTGCCGGGTGCAGGAAAAAGCACTTTTATCGAGTCGTTTGGAAAAATGATAACTTCCAGCGGACACAAACTCGCAGTGCTGGCAATCGACCCGAGCAGCGAACGCTCAAAAGGCAGCATACTCGGCGACAAAACCCGAATGGTCGAGCTTGGCTGCGACCCCAATGCGTTTATCCGTCCAAGTCCTTCGGCGGGTTCGCTGGGCGGGGTTGCCCGCAAAACGCGGGAAAGCGTTATTCTGTGCGAAGCTGCCGGTTTTGACGTAATATTTATCGAAACGGTGGGCGTCGGACAGTCGGAAACAGCCGTTCATTCGATGGTCGATTTCTTTCTTTTGCTTATGATACCGGGCGCGGGCGACGAATTGCAGGGCATCAAACGGGGCATAATGGAAATGGCGAACATGATTGTTATCAACAAAGCCGACGGAAACAATCACGACAGAGCGATGCAGGCTAAAGCGCAGTATCAGAGCGCTATGCACCTTTTTCCGCCTCCCGCGTCGGGCTGGCTGCCGAAAGCGATGACGGTTTCATCTATCGAAAAAACAGGTCTCGAAAACGTATGGACTTCTATCGAAGAATACATTTCGGTAACAAAAAACAACGGTTTTTTTGCGTCCAGCCGCAGAGAACAGACCAAGTTCTGGATGTATGAAGCAATAAACGAAGCGCTGCAAAACAATTTCTATTCCAACCCCTTACTGAAACCGATGCTTGCAGGGTACGAAGAAAGGGTTGAAAAAAACGAAATTTCGTCGTTTGTAGCAGCAAGAGAACTTCTGGACAGATTTTATGAGTTGAGATAAATATTTTTCATGTTTAACATGTACAGTATATACAAAAAAGAAATCACTTCATTTTTTTCATCAATAACAGGATATGTTGCAATCACTGTATTTCTGAGCCTGACCGGCTGGTTTATGTGGATAAATCCGGGCGAGTTTAACATACTTGAATCGGGGTATGCAAATATTGATACTCTGTTTTTTATTGCGCCATGGGTATTTCTGTTTCTTGCTCCGGCAATAACGATGCGCAGTTTTGCCGAAGAACGCAAGACTGGCACCATCGAACTTCTGCTGACGCATCCGGTCAGCGAAATGCAGCTGACGCTGGCAAAATATTTCTCAGCTCTTACGCTTGTACTGCTTTCGCTTATTCCCTGTCTGATATACTATATTACGGTATATTTCACCGGAAATCCGGTTGGAAACATTGATTCTGGCGGCGTATGGGGGTCGTTTATCGGGCTGTTTTTTCTGGCGGCGGCTTATGTGTCAATAGGAATATTTGCATCGGCGTTGACTGACAGTCAGATTGTTGCATTTATAGTTTCATCGACGCTGTGTTTTTTCGTTTACTCGGGTTTTGACGGGCTTGCCATGTTGCCGCCGCTGAAGCCGGCAAGTTCACTTCTTGTATCGCTGGGTATCAACGAGCATTACAAATCAATGAGTCGCGGACTTATAGACATTCGCGACGCCGTTTATTTTATCACTGTTGCAACGCTTTTTGTTTCTGCTGCACGTCTAAAAATTCAATCATTTAAATGGAATTAAACAGCGACAAATCTAAAATCATCAAATTTATAAAAAAACATCATGTTTTTACTCTGGCAAGCTGTATAAATAATTTGCCTTACTGCGCAAATCTGTTTTATGCGCTACTCGAAGAAGAGTTCTGTCTTGTGTTTGTATCTGACAGAGAAACGCGCCATATATGCGAAATGCTTCAAAATGAACTTGTTGCAGGTACAATTGTTCTTGAAACCAAAGTTGTTGGAAAAATTCAGGGGCTGCAATTCTGCGGCAGAATGAAAGAATTGTCAGACAGTTTGCGAGCAAAAGCTAAACGTGCATATATCAGACGTTTCCCATACAGCGCAGTAATGCTGGACGCGGAATACTGGGCGGTTGAATTTGAATACCTGAAACTGACGGATAACAGTCTCGGATTTGGCAAAAAAATTATATGGGAAAAAGCATAAACAGTCAATATTGGGTAATTTGGATAGCCCCGTTTCTCTTCATTTTTGTATTATGAAGAAAAAAGTCGTACATTTGCAATCAAAAGACAGTATGTATAAGCTGAATAATTATGAAGAAAATAATTTTGATATATATTATTACATTATCATTATGGATGTTGTCTTTCGTATTTATTTCGATTGATAATTATACAACAGTAAAATACGAAGTAGAAGATAGTATTAGTAACGATGCTATAATGCTTAAAATATATAATATTTGTGATGTTTATTTTGTAATGAGTATTATTTTATTGTCTATTTCTATATTTTTCTGCATATTGACAATTTACAATTTAAAAAAGAAATAGATTAAAAAATGTACAAAATGTAATTTTTACAAATATATAATAATAATGCGAATCAGGAGTAAAAAAAGTCCTGAAAGGATAAAATTTTCATAACCGCAGGCGAGTGATAGCGTTGCCTGCGGCTTTTGCCTGCGGACAGCGAGAAGTTTTGCCCATTCGGGCAAGTTCGGTGCTTTCGCGCTACCGCAGGCAACGCTACGCTCGCCTGCGGTTACGAAAATCAAGCCCATTCGGGCTAAAAGTCAGGGTGTTATAAACGGCTTGAAAAGCCGAACCTTCATAACCGCAGGCGAGCGTAGCGTTGCCTGCGGACTTTTGCCCCAGCCAGAACACGGCTTGAAAAGCCGAACCTTCATAACCGCAGGCGAGCGCAGCGTTGCCTGCGGCTTTTGCCACTGCCCGAAAGATAGGGTGTTCAAAATGATGTCCCAAAAATGAGACAATAAAAGATGTATTTCACCAGTTTCTGAATAAACAGAATGTTATACAGGTGCGATGGTAACAGTTTTTTCATAAATCTGAAAAATTTCAGAAAAATTACTACCTTTGCGGTAAAATTTATTGTTAAAATTATGCAGACAAACGCAATCGCAACAGCAAACTGCCTGATAGACATTGCCGAAAGCGACGGGAAAAAACTGAAACAGTTCGGACTGATTAAACGTGTTTATATCGTTCACGGCTTTGCTCTGATTTTATTTGAAAATAAGGGAAAAGGTGCGCTTGATCCGCGTTTCGATACTGTCGAAGCGTGGAAACACGGTCCTGTTATTCCTTCTGTTTACCATTCTTTCAAGCATTTTGGAGACAGTCCGGTTGAAAAATCATTCATCGTCGAAGATGTTGACAAAAACGGCAGTCTGAAATATGTAACGCCGATGCTCTCAGACCCCGACATTGTCGAAGCCTGCCGGATTGTTTGGAAAAGATACATCAATTATAATGATTTTGAAATTATACGTCTGCTGCATCGCGAGGGAACTCCATGGTCGCTATGTTACAGAGAAGGCGAAAACAGGCAAATTCCAGACATCTATACAAAAGCTTATTACAGAAAACTTATAACCAGACTTTATCGTGAACAATTTGCAATTTGAAGATACAGAAGAAATTAATGATGCGGAAAGCGACATGATTTCTGGCAACGATATCGAACAGGAAGCACGCCGATTGGAGCTGAACATAAAAAAAGAAAATCTTGAAAACAGCAGACAGGATAGAGAAGAACGGAAAAGATATGCAAACAAGGTTTATTGGCTTGTTTTTCTGTATCTTTTTTCAGTTCTCGCAATCGTCGTTTTCTATAACTGTATGCTTTCCGACACTGTACTGGTAACGCTTCTTACAACATCGTCAGCAAACGTTATTGCCGTGTTTATTATTGTAATGCGCTACCTGTTCAGAAAGTAGAATGATATTTGCCGTTATACTATCGTCTTGCTAAATATACAAAATGTTATACAGGTTCGATTTATCGCACCCTTAAATCCTTGCCATCTACGATATTCCATGTCCTGCGCTAATTGCAGGTACATTATACTGAATTAAGAATTAATTAGCGCTAATTGCAGGTACATCATACTGAACACACGGCTTGAAAAGCCGAACCTTCATAACCGCAGGCGAGCGCAGCGTTGCCTGCGGACTTTGCCCCTGTCATGATATTGCCCATACTGCCCATACTTGCCCATACAGTCCATACTTGCCCATACAGTCCATACAGTCCATACAGTCCATACTGTCCTTCCCCAAAATGAGAAATTTTTTCCGAAAAAAACCATTATTTAACGTTTGACAACGCTAATCGCTGTTTTGTTCATTACATAAAAACCCCTGTTCATGTCGTTAAAAACCCCTGTTCATTACAATTTTGTGTCATTATTTTTTTTTAGATTAATTATGTGTTTTGTTTGCAATGTAAAAAACGGTTAAAATGTTTTAACGTTTATAAATTATTTTTGTTTTATTATATTATTAATAGTTGAAATTATCTTTATTTATGAAAAGTTTAAAAGATTTTTTTAAATTAGCAGTATTAGCGGGAGTGCTTTTCACTGCTGTATCATGTGTAGAGGACAAAGAGTCCCAGAGTGTCAGCGACCTTAGAGGCGCAAAGACAGACCAGATTAAGGCGCAGACAGAGCTTACAAAAGCTCAAGCCGAACTTGCAAAGGCGCAAGCCGCTGCAGAGGCTGTTCGCGCAGAAGCCGAAGCCGAACTGCAAAAGTCGCAGGCTAAAATTAATGAAGCCCAGGCAGAACGTGTAAAAGCTGAAGCTGCATACCAGCAGGCGCTGGCAAAACAGCAGGAACTGGAAAACTCAGTTCGCGAGGGTTCAAAAGACGCTGAAATTGCTGCAAAAATTGCGAAGGCTGAAGCCGAAACTGCCCAAGCCGCCAGTCACAAAGCTGCCGCCGAAGCTCAGTTAGAGCAGTCGATTAATGAGCTTGAAATAATTAAGGCAACTGCTGCCGCCAACCTTGAACAGGCAAAACTTGCTGCCGAACAGCAGTTACTTTACATAAAACAGACTGTACTTAGCGCTAAAAACACGTTAAACGCTGAGATACAAAGTTTGATTTCAAATTATTACTATTTATTAAGTAATATAAATCAAATAGCGTCAGACATTGCAAATGTTGACCAGGAAATTATTTCTACGGAAATCAGAATTGCGCAAAATAAAATCGCAGCTGTCAGCCAGAGAAAAATTGATTCAATTAATATAATCAGTAATTATGAACAAGGTGTTATCGACTACGAAAAACGCCTGGCTGCAGCAGAAGCTTCTCTTGCATTTTGGAAAGGGTTTGACATTGAAACTGCCAAAACAGCTCTCGACGCCGTTAAAAAAGAACTGGACGAGCTGAAAAACCAGCGCAACTCCGCTTATGCCGATTATCAGAAAGCTCAAAATACGTACAACGTTGCGGATAGGGAATATTCCAATTATAACAATGATGTTTATTATATAAAAATATACAATGACGCTTGTTCATATTGTTATAACTATCAGTACGGCTATCAATCACAAAGTACGGGACAGTATTTCGATTACCAATACTATTCCAATGATGCGGCAGCTTCAGTTAATCTGCTGAATCAGATTAAGGGAGCGATAAATCATGATATACTGGTACAGAACAATATTGCAACCGACGCTCAGAAAGCTCTGGATACCTTAAATCCGCAGTTTACCGCCCTGACTGCAAAGATTTCATCTGCGCTGACAGCCCTGGAAACTACCAAAGCCGCCCGTCTTGCCGCTAAAAATAAATTTGTGCCAAACAAAGGTAAAACAGCAGACTCTCTCGCTTACGTGAGAGCCGACAGTATTGCGATTGATGCATACCACCAATACTTTGGAGGTATAGCTGACGGCAACACCAGAGTTTCAGGTTATGCCAACGACTATGGCATTTTGGGTAACTATAACGGAAAAACTTATCCGTCGCTTGCGGATCAAAAAATTACTCTGGAGAATTATATCGCTAATGCAAACAATAACATAGAAAATTCTCGTTACAGAATCCAGAACTATAACAGAACATTGACCGGCGTTGACGATCTTATTGCAAAACTTGGAAACACCAACAAACTTCAAGAACTGGAAGATGCGCGTATAGCCGCCGACAAAATTAGGATAGCCAAATATACAGAATACAGCGATCTTGATAGCAAGGTTAATGCAAAACAGCAAGAACTATACGGTCTGGATATTATTGCAAATATAGCCGATTTCGAAAATAATAATTACACTTCGGATCTGTATTTACCAATATCTACGGTAGAAACCCGTATAAGTTATGCTGAAAGCGATGTACTATATTATGCGGTAGGTTTGGAAAACCGTAAATCCACTCTGGAACAGGCTAAGGCAGGTCTTGCAGAAAATACTTTCACAATACTGTTGGCGCAAGACGAAGCAGAACTTGTAAGATTGAAAGCAAGACAGGAAACCTTGAAATCGGAAAAAGCAGACAAGGAAAAACAGGCTGAATTAGTCAAAAAGTCGATAGACGAGGCTTTAAGCGAATAAGAAGAAGATAGCAGTAATTAAAAATAGTTAGAAAAAACATTAGAGCCCCGCCCTGCATTTATAAATTGATACATAAATTCAGAACACCACACAGGGCTGGGCTTTAAGAAAAAGAGTCTATCAGATGATGAAGAAAATAATAAGAACAGGAATATTAGCGCTAATATCGACAGTCATTTTCGACAGTGCGCAAGCCCAGCAGGAAGAGAGCGGGAGCGAAAAATCGGAATACGCGCCTGCAAAAGGAGCTGTAACCGTGTCGCTCAACTTCGGATCAGGCTCGTATGTCGGTCGCGGAGCGCCGGCGCCCAATCTGCAAAGTTACTCGCTTTCGGCGCCAATAGAGGGCTGGTTCAGCGCCAAACCCGTGTTTGACCTCGAAGGCAAATATTTTGTCAGCGATAAATGGGCGATAAAACTCAGCGGCGGGCTGTTTGTAGCCTACAATCCGGGCTATAAAGAAGTTTTAGGCACAGTTGACGGAGAAGGCGAAATACCTGATGGCGAGATACCCTCGTACAAAGCAGTTCCGGCAACAGACAACATTCAGTATTCGGTAGCCGTTGGCGCCGAACGCTACATAGCAAGCCTGTATGACCGCATATTTCTGCGTGTCGGCGGCGAGCTTGGCTTCTCTTATGGTCGCGTTTTGCAAAACGCCGACGACGAAAAATATAAGGGAGCAGCCATAGGCGAAGCGTATTCATTTCGCGTACAGCCTGTTGTAGGCGCCGACTGGTATATTCTCCGGCAGTGGTTTATAGGGCTGGACGTTCGTCCGCTCTCATACCACTATTCCGTTTACAGCGAGCGTCCGCAGGTCGGAATGGGACTGCTGTCGTCCGACAGCCATTCGTTCACGTTCCTTCGGCAGTCGCCAACGCTGAAATTAGGATTTAAATTTTAAGATTTTAAGTACGAAATAAAACTTTTTTTAAAACGAATTTGAATTTTGAAAAGCTGGAGAGTCTCATCTTCAGCTTTTTTTTGAAAATGACGGCAGTTTTATCCAGATTCACATTCCGTCCCCATATAACAGCAGGCGACAGCAAAAATCCGTATCTGTTTTCTCTGCCAGTAATTTTGTCCATGACGGGACAGACGGCTGTAAAAATGTAGTTATCCAAGTCCCTTTGGGGGCATAATGTCGGTAAGAATGTAGTTTTCCAAGTCCCGTCAGGACAGAATGTCGGTAAAAAAACACATAACGAATACGATGGTAACATCATAACATCATGTATGTAAATGCGTATCGTAGGGTCGCGATTTATCGCGTCCAACAAATTAAAAAAACAAGATTTCCGTATATGAAACTTTTTCTGTAATTTTGCGGCAGTAATTTAAAATAAAATCAAAGTATGAACAGGTATCTTGACCCGAAAAACGATGTAGTGTTCAAAAAAATATTCGGAGGAC
>JAIROW010000168.1 GCA_031257315.1 Prevotellaceae bacterium | reverse complement strand
GGAAAGCTCCCTGTCCGTCGGTTGTCGCGCCAAGGATGGGATTTGTGTTCAAAACCGTTACCGTTACATACGGCAGACTTTGTCCCGATGCCGCATCAACGATAATGCCGCGTATATTTTCGTTCGATTGCGCCGCTACTCCTGTCGATAATCCGGCAATGATCATTGTCCATAAAATTAAAATCTTCTTCATCATTTTCAATTACATTTACTAATTTGATACCGCAAAAGTATATGTAAAGGCAATGCACGGCGGGGTTTTTCGACGAAAGGCGGGGGTTTTTCGACGAAAGGCGGAAAAGTAAATCATATTGACAAGGAATTATAATCAAACATTCCTGTTAATTTTATACTCTGCACGGCATAGTTCCATTCATTGCTAATGCTTATGTAAATTCCGAGAATTCGCCTGTAAGTCAGAATTTCCATAATCGCAGTATAAACAAAGGGCATGCCTCCTTGTTAAGTCAATGCACAAAACCATACTGCGTAAGACTGTCGGAAATGTCGTCGTTATAAAATGTATAAAATTGCAGTATTTTTTTGTTATTAATAATAATAATCATTAATTTTGCAGCCGGTTAAAATGGTTACATACTGTTATAATTTATTGATACTGTGTTTGTTGGTTATATATATTCTTTCATTGCGGCGTTGCTTTTAAGTCTCGTATGTACGGGATATGCGGCTTCAGGCATTATTGCCATGGTGAAAAAAGAATTAAAAAAAGAATCTTCAAAAACAGTCGTAGTATTTGAAAAAGACGATAATAAGCGTATATTTTTTGAAAAATATACGGATTGTTTTGAAGCAACCGATTCAATATCCAGCGAATCAACGGGTTTTCCAGATACGGTACCGGATTTTTTCAAAAACAGAGATGTTCCTCCGGTAAAAAAAATCCCGAAATCCAACTGTTTTTCGCGTCCCCCCCCATGTTATTTTATCTAAACAGACTGTAATACACAATATTGCAATTTTAAATATTTTGTAAGACAGCTCTTCAAAAACAGAGATTCCAGTTATGGTATCCCGTCAGGATTTTATATGAAATCCTTTTACATGAATTTTTTTTTTTAACAGAAATCATTTTTGGAATGATTAAAACAGGATTTTAAATTAAGATAATAAATATGAATAAAATATATACATTTATTTTTATACTGTTTTTGCCATTTGTATTGCAGGCTCAAAAACAGGATTCAACAGTTGTTCTCGACGAAATTATTGTTTCGTCGAAAGAAGGACAGGAATTAAAGAAGATACCTGCCTCAGTGTCAATTATTTCAGCCGAACGGATTGATAAAGACCGCATTGAAAGCGTCAGAAATCTGAGTTCTTCAATCCCGAACCTGTTTATTCCCGATTACGGGTCGAAATATACTTCGGCAGTGTATATCAGAGGAGTAGGCTCGCGCTTGGGCAATTCGGCAATCGGAATGTATGTTGATAATGTTCCGTATATTGACAAAACTTCGTTCGATTTCGATTTTTTTGACATAAGCCGTATCGAAGTTTTGAGAGGTCCGCAGGGAACGCTTTACGGTAGAAATTCGATGGGTGGACTGATAAATATTTATACGCTTTCGCCATGGGATTTTCAGGGAACAAAACTGAAACTTTCTTCGGGAAGTTACGGACTTGTTCAGGCAAAACTTTCGCACTATGCAAAATTGTCCGAAAAATTCGCTTTCTCTGTCGGAGGCAATTATTCCGCTACGGGCGGTTTTTTCAGAAATACGAACCCCGACTATTCAGGCAAAACCTGTAATCCTGCCAGTAAAATTTTTCCGTCGTTTTATGGAAAAAACGACATTACTGCACAGTCGGCGGCTTTGCGTTTAACGCTCGGCTGGATTCCGACCGAAAAACTGTCGATTAATTATGTCGGAAGCATGGAATACTCAGACCAGAATGGCTATGCCTACGGTAAATACAATTTGGAAAAGGGACTGTCGGATACTGTCAATTATAATGACAGAAACTCTTACGAACGACGGATTGTAAATAACAGCCTCAGAATTGAATATAAAACCGACAAGTACAAAATAGCTTCAACTACCGGTTCTCAGTTTTTGCAGGATTCGATGTTTCTGGATCAGGATTTTTCAGCAGCAAGCATGTTTACTCTTTTTCAAGGACAGAAGTTAAATTCTGTCAATCAGGAATTTACCGTGAGGTCGAATAATGGCGAAGATTTTCTGCAATGGATAGCCGGAGTTTCGGGATTTTACCAGAACCTGAAAACTGACAGTAAAGTAACCTTTAAGGAAGACGGAATAAAAATGATAGAAGAAAGTATCAAAACAGGCGGAATGCCGTTTCCGTTTGATATTACAGACGAAAACATTCCCGTGCTTGGCGATTATACCACCCAAAATTACGGGCTGGCGGCGTTTGCCCAGCTTACGTATAACAGCTTGTTTATTAAAGGATTGTCTGCTTCGGCAGGTTTGAGATTGGACTACGAAAATGTAGCGCTCAAACATTTCAATCTGTCGAAATACAGCTATTCTGTAACAATGCCGGGAAGAGTTCAAGCAGGTTCAAAATCCGATACAATAGCAGGCAACGAGAAAAAAGATTTTACGCAGCTGCTTCCCAAATTTGCTCTCAAATATGAAAAGGACGGCAATATGATTTATGTTTCGGCGTCGAAAGGTTACAAAGCCGGCGGTTACAATCTGCAAATGTTTTCAGACCTCATGGAATTAAAAATGAGAAACACCAAACCGGTAGATATTAACGTAACAAATTCGATATATTTCAAGCCGGAATACAGCTGGAATTATGAACTCGGAGGCAAATTATCGCTTTTAGACAAAAGAATAAACGCCGGAATTACGCTCTTTCTGCTGAAAATCAACGACCAGCAGATAGCGGAATTTGCGCCGAACGGTCAGGGACGCATGATTAAAAACGCCGGAGAATCGGAGAGTAAAGGCGTTGAAGCCGATATTACATTCTATCCTGTCAATGCTTTGCGAATAGCCTTAAACTGGGGATATACCGACAGCCGTTTTACGAAATATACGGAACGGACAAAAACTGATACCGTTGACTATTCGGGCAAACACGTACCCTTTATTCCAACCAACACTCTTTCTGTTGCAGCAGATTACACTTTCAGTTTCAACAGTTCGATAATCGACAGACTGTCGGCAGGAGTGAAATATTCGGGCGCGGGCAAAATATACTGGACAGAAGCGAACGACATTTTTCAGAAATTCTATTCTACGCTCGACGCAAGAATATCGGTAGAAAAAGGAAATTTTTCGCTGAACGTCTGGGGCAGAAATCTTACCGGCACAAAATATACAACGTTCTATTTTAAAACGTTTAACAAACATTTTGGTCAGCTCGGCAAACCCGTGCATTTTGGAATAGATTTGAATGTGAAATTCTGATAATCGTCCGGTATAAATAAAATTGAAGATACTATCATGTATAATTAATTTTTAATATTTTTTACAAACGACGAAGGCGTCTCTGATTTTTTGAGACGCCTTCGTTTTTTTTTATATGTCAAAAAATTAAAAATCAAACAGTTTACATGTCTTCTGGATAGCCGGTATAGCGATAACCCGAAACCACCCAGTTTTCGGTGAGGTCAGGAGCAGGAACATTTGTACCGTCTTTGACTTTCCACCCGTATTCGGGAACGCCGGGCGTTTTCCAGTCGATTTCCGGCACAAGCTCGCTTACAAAATCGACTGTTTCGCTTTGCAGTACAAAACTGACGTAAACGCTGTCGGTAACGTTTCCTCCGGGCGATGTTGCTAATTTCGGCAATATTTTACCCTCCTGTATGCTGGCACGAATGTATTCGCTGATGCCGGCGGCAGTCTGCCCCACTGCGGTTGCAACAGGAAAATCTTCTTTGTTGTCTGACGTAAATTTGACATATTTGCCCGAAACATTATTGTAAATGTAATACAGGCTTTTAATATTTTCGGCGACGGCAACGCTGCTGAACGAAGCAGGACTGCCGTTCAGTCGGAACTTGCATTTCAGCGGAATTTTGCCCAAAACGTCGTCAATCCATATTTCGTCGGCGACATTGGCAGCCGAATTGTAGATGTATATTTCATTGCCCTTGTCTATTAAAATATCTTTTGAAGGCTTTTCACGGCACGTTGCCGATACGACGAAACGTCCGGCATAATCGAATGTGGCGCTGTTCCAGCTTTCGACCTCGTCGTTGCAGGCAGCAAAAGATAATGTTATACATGTCAATAAATAAAATGAGATATTTTTCATCATTTTTATGATTTTAATATTTTACTGTTTAATCAATTTTAAATAAAATGTATATCCGGCATCCCATACGACAACTATGTCGAACGTTTGAGTGTCGGAATCGTAAGTTCCACTGACAGATGAAAATACGTCTCCCCATGGCGTTGTTCGACTTGACACAAGCGATACGGCTCCGTTTCTGATATTTATCGACCCGCCTGTTTCATAATTTGCGCCATATCCGCGTCCGACCGAGTAATATCCGCCAAACAGGTCGGATACAAAATAAGCTCCGGACTCTTCCTGATATATCAGTATTTCCGGTTCGGTTGAATATTCATTCGAGGGCGGCGAATTGCGGTAACTTTCAGCTGAAACTTTGTAAAAACCGGTAGGCGACGCTGGGTCAAAAACTATAACCGTGCGTTTGGCTATTGTCGATACGCCGTCAGAATTTTTAACCTCATAGCGCAGCGTGTAGCGTCCAATAACACTGGTATTCAGTGTTCCGCTGACTGTAACGGCAGCGGTAACGTCAATTGTGTCTTCAACAGCTATGTAGCCTGCTTCGATATACTGTCCGCCTGTCTGAACGAGTACGGTTGTTTCGCCAAGCAGTTCGAGTTTGCAGGGAACAGTTTCGTATGACAGCCCCTCTGTTGATTTGTTGCACGAAAAAAGCGACAGAGCAAGCATTACTGTAATGAAATATTTATATTTTTTCATATCGTTATACATTTTCATATCATTTATTTTTATTATTGTTCCACCATACTTTTTGCCCGACATCGGGTTTTTGAGCAGGCGCGTTAGTGTTTCTGAACACATAATACTCTGGATAAAGCGGCGACGCCGGCAGATTACCGTTGAGTCTGTTGCGTCCGTTGACCGATATTGTAAGGTAGCCGACAGGGAAATTTGCAAATGCGTAAGGTCGGTTTTCGCCGATATTTATTTCATGTACGCGGGGATATTTTGTGCGGTTCCGTTCAATAAACGATTCGATGTGCTGATAGTTGCAGTTGGCAACCCAGCGCTGCATGGCTATCTGTTCAATGTGTTCATTTTCAGTTCCGTCCTTCCACGCCGCATAACCGCTTTCAAATATATCAAGGTTGTTTATTCCATGCTGACCCAGAGATTCTTCGACGGCATATTCGTAATATGCTTGCGCATAACTGTTGTCGCCTGCGCGGGCGCATACTTCCGCTATGGCGAAATAGACTTCCCATGGTGAAAATAAAAACAGGTCTAACTGATTTGCAGAAGGAGTTGCGGCAGCAAAACTTGAAGTGCAGTATTTTTCTTTATCGTCTTTGGTTCCATTGCCGTCGGAATCGGCTTTTGAATCGAAGTCTCCAAAAAATGCGCCGAGCGTACCGTCAATAAACAGCGTGGCAAGACGCGGGTCGTTGTTTATTTTTAGATAATCGACAAAATTTTTGCAGCCAATCACGTTTAGCGAAATATAATTTGCTCCGCCTGCCTGAAATTCGCGCATGGGGTGGCGCTTGCCTTCCATTCCGTCGTTCCACACAGAGTTTGGAATTTTTGCGCCGCCGTAGTATCCAAAGTAATATAGTTCTTCTTCGTGATCCATTACGAAATCGTACAGTTTATTTTTGTCAAAGTCCGAAGTTTCGGAAAGACGCAGCATCAGTTTCAGTTTCAGCGCACAGACAAAAAACTGCCAGCTTTCGATGTCGCCTTCGAAAATATAATCGTAGTGTCCGTCGATTGAGGCTTCCGACAGGTCAAAATTCAGCAAAGAATCAACTCTTCTTTCAAGGTCGGCGTAAATGTCGATGCCCTTGTCCTGTTTCGGGTGGAATATGCCTTCGTCGCCGCGCAGGGCTTCGAAGTAAGGCATGTCGCCCCACAGGTCGGTAATAATTTGCCAGACATATATCGAAAGCGCTTCGGCAATAAAATAGTAGCCTTTGTTTCCGCTGTTTTCCGACAGGGTTTTGATGCGTTTGAGGTCGGTCAAAGGCTGCGACATAAGCGACTGATAGGCAGTATTGAAATCCTGCGGCAGATATTCGCAAAGCGATTTAAACTGCGAGGCATTATAGCTCTGCGTCCAGTATTCGACCCAGAAAGCTCCGCTAAAACCGAAATGCCAGCCCATAAGGTTGTTGGCTATTCCAATTTCGGCTGCGGGCAAAAGAACTTTGGCGTCGGGAATTTCTTCCAGCGCATTGGGGTCGTGATTTATATCCAGATAGTCGTTGCAGCTATAAGACAGCAGAAGTATTAATGTAAACAGATATATTGATGTTTTCCGTTTCATGATTTTTATTTTTACAAATTACAAATTAATTAAAATGAAAGACTTACTCCGAAAACATAAGTTCGATAGGGCGGCGTAAGCCCAAATTCTCCGAATTTTGCAGAAATATCGTTGCCGAATGTTGTTACTTCGGGGTCGATGTACTGATTTTCTTTCGGAGTCCACAGCAGAATGTTGGACGCTGTAAGCGACAGACGCAGCGCTGCAATTTTCAGTTTACTGCACAAACTTTGCGGCAACTGATATGCAAGGCTTACATTGCGCAGTTTTAAATATGAACGGTCAAATACTGCATGGTCGGCATAGTTGAATCCGCCATTGCTGTAAAAAGTGTGCAGGGCGGTGGGATTGACCGGAGTTGTATTTTCGCTGTATGTGCCGTCGCTGTTTTTCACAACCGAATTTGGTATGATAAACGGATTGCGGTCGTTGTACACTGTTTCGGGACCGCTCCCTACCCAGTGCATGTAATCTTTGGTATAGCTGAAAATCGAGCCTCCGTAGCGGAAATCGAAAGTTCCCGAAAGCGATATGCCTTTCCACGAAAAAGTATTGGTCAAGCCCATGCGGTATTTTTCGTTAATATCCTTGTCCAGATATTCGTCGTCCGGCGTAGGCTGCGGATTACCAGAACCGTCAACCACAATATATTCCTTGCCATCGAGTGTTACTTTCTGCGCCTTCTGCGATTTAAACTGCCCGATAGCTTTTCCTTCCACTGCATAGATACCCATTCCCGTATAGCCTCCGAGATAGATTTCTTCGGCGGCGAGATGTTCTACCATGTTACGGTTTTTTGTGTAATTCCATGCAATATCCCACTGAAAATCCTTGAAACGCAGCGGTGTAAGCGAAACCGACAGCTCTATTCCACTGTTGCGCACGTCGCCAAGATTGCTGACTTGCCATGTGTAGCCTGTCGTCGGGTCAAGAGGCAATACATCTATTAAACCTTTTGTAAATTTGTTGTAGTACGAAATATCAAACCCCAGTCGCTGTCCAAAAAGCTGAGTTTCAAATCCGATTTCAAATTCGTCGGTCAGTTCGGGTTTCAGATTCGGATTGCCTGCGGTGTTGTCAACGGTGTAGGCATTGAGACCTCCAAGCGGAAAAGTAAGGTCGTCAACTCCCGGATATCCGGGGTTCAGCGCCGCTCCCGATACATACTGATTGTAAACGCCGTAACGCGAGGCGTCCTTGCCTGTGCGACCGTAAGCCGCTCGCAGTTTTGCAAAATCAAGAATACCGGTGTTTATGTCGCGCTGTTTCAGAAAATCGCTGACAATAAAACTCAGCATAGATGCAGGATAAAAATACGAATTATTATCCAGCGGCAGGGTCGATGACCGGTCGTTACGGGCTGTAAGCGTCAAATAAAGGAAATATTTATATCCTATGTCGGCGTTGAGATATGCGCCCACTATCCGGTACAGATTTGAACTTTGCCGAGCAAGCGCGGGACTGAGAGAATTGGTGAAGTCGTAAAATCCGGGTATGTCGATCGACGTAATTTCGCCTTCAATTGCATTATACGACGATTCGTTGGCGTTGACTCCGCCCATTATATTCAGCGAAAAGTCTGAAAACGAAGTGTTGTACGAAACAAACAGGTCGTGATTTGTCTGGATTCTCTGGATTCGTTTCTGCGAATAGTTTCCCGGATTTTCGTCGCTCGAACCTGCGTTGGGAGTGTCGGGATTAAAATGTATGGCGTCAATGTGCATGTCTGCAATCGACGACTCGAAATCGCCGCCAAAACGGTACGTCAGTTTCAGATTGTTAAACAGATTGTAATCAATCTGCGCTTTTCCGAAAAATTTGAATTTGCTCTGCGTCGCGTCTTTGATACTCAGAACATAATAGGGATTAATGCCATATTTAGTAAAATAATTGTCGAGATTGTTGAATTTATTGTAAAAATCCTTCAAATCGACAATTGAAATGTCGGTGGCAATTTCGTTTAACGAACGGTAAATTGAGTTGTCCTGTCCGGTTGGCGACACTTTGTTCTTTTCGTAACTGAAATTGAACGAAGAACTTAACGTTACACGTTTTGTTTTGTGGGAAGCGTTTGAAGCAATAGTGTAACGATTGTAGGAATCGGCGTCGGTAGGAATCGGACCGTCAAGATGATTTTGAGATACGGATATGTGATAGCGCGTGTTTTCTGTTCCGCCCGACAGCGAAAGCGAGTTATTGTATCCAACGCCTAAATCGTAAAAATCACGGATACGGTCTTTAAGATAAACGTATGGTTTAATTCTCTGTTCTCCATCAATCACATTACCCCATACTCTGTCCTTACCGTCGAAACGTGCGCCCCAGTTTCCGTTTTCGTCAAGAGCGCGGTCTCCGCTCCAGCCCTGTCCAAAGAGCGTCTGTTCCGTCGGCAAACGACCTATCTGCTGAATACTTACGCCTCCGTTATATTCAACTTTAATTTTACCGTCAGTGTTTTTACCCGACTTTGTAGTTATCATAACCACACCCTGAGCAGCCCGCGAGCCGTACAGCGCCGAAGCCGCAGAACCTTTCAGCACAGTTATGTTTTCAATATCGTTGGGATTCAGCGCATTTATACCGGAACCAAAATCAGCCTGGCTGTTCAGCGCATTGACTGCCTGAAGGATATTTCCTGCCTGATTCTGTTCATTTGTCAACGGAACTCCATCGACAATATACAGAGGCTGACTTGCTCTGTTTAACACATTGAACCCTCGAATATTGACATTCTGCGTGCCGCCGGGGCTCGACGACGACGAGATGTCAAGACCTGCTACCCTGCCCTGCAAGGCGGCTATCGGATTTACCGTTTTCAGACCGGCAATATCATCGCCGCTGATAGAAGAAGTCGCATAGCCCAGCGCCTTCTTTTCGCGCGAAATACCCATAGCGGTAACAACAATTTCGTCCAGTTCCTCGTTATCGTTTTCGAGATAAACGACCATGCCGTCGCTTGCTTCAATTTCTGCGGTTTTTAAACCCACAAGCGAAAACTGAAGAATTTTGGAAGAAACGGGAACATTAATCGTAAACGTTCCGTCGGAGCTGGAATTTATCCCTACCGTCGTTCCTTTTACGATTACGGAAACGCCTGCAACAGGCGTGTTGCTTCCGGAATAGTACACCGTTCCGGAAATTTTGCGGGACTGGGCATTAGCCAAGCCTGCCGCCGTACACAATACGGCTAACAAAACAAACAGTTTCCTCATAAAATTACACTTTATTATTGATGTTAAAAAATTGTCTGTCATACACAATATTTATTTAAATGATTACAAACGGATATTTCCGGACAGTTCCAAAAAAACCGTACAGAAATATCTGCAAATATTTTAAAGATTTTTCTTCCGAAATTTTTCGGAAAAAATACGTAACTATCTGATTCTCTCTCTCTCTCTCTCTCTCTCTCTCTCTCTCTCTACAAAAAGTGTGCCAAACCCGTCAAAAAACGAGATTGTTAATAACTTTTTTTTACAACAATATATTTCACTTATTTTAATATTGCGACACATTTCTGTAACTTGTTTTTATAATTTCAGCACACAAAAATACAAAAATTTTTCAACGACAAAATCTTTTTTTTTCAATGATTTTTTTAACCGGCATATTATGTTGAAAATATGACAATTGCAAAACAAATAAAAAACAGGAACAAACAAAAAACAGGTAAATTGGTTCAAAAAAGATTGAAGCGTTATGAAAAAATATCCAACAATCAGCCGCGCCGTGCAAAGTATAATACCTCATTTTTTAGATAAAAATCTAATTAACAAAAAATTATACACAAAAACAAAACCACATTACCATATTTTTAATACGCTTTATCGGAATAAAAAATTAATTTCACCGGAAATATCAGACGATTGCGCTTTCATTTAATCATCATGCGGGAATTTTTTCAAAAAATGTTAACTTTGCATTTTTTTACAGACAGAAATGATTGATTCGCAAACGATTGAAAGAATAGTTGAACAGGCTGACATTGTTGATATTATCAGCGATTTTATTACTTTGCGCAGGCGTGGCGTGAATTATATTGCCTGTTGCCCTTTTCACGATGAAAAAACGCCGTCGTTTGTCGTTTCTCCTTCAAAAAATATTTTCAAATGTTTCGGCTGCGGAAAAGCGGGCAATTCCATTACATTTGTAATGGAACACGAGCGCCTCGCGTATATAGATGCAATCAAATATGTTGGCAAAAAATACGGTATCGAAATAATTGAAAAAGAACAGACTGCCGGCGAAATAGCTCTGAACAGCGACAGAGAAAGCATGATGATTGTTTCGAGTTTTGCAAATTCGTTCTTTTACAACACATTACACAATACCGACGAAGGCAGGGCTGTTGGCATGAGTTATTTTAAGGAACGGGGTTTTTCAAAACAGACAGTAGAAAAATTTCAACTCGGATACAGTCCCGCAAAACGCAATGCTCTGTCCGAAGCCGCAATTAAAGCCGGATACAAAGAAGAATTTCTGCTAAAAACCGGACTGTCAATTAAAAGAGAGGACGGAAGTCTGTGCGACCGTTTTGCCGGCAGAGCAATTTTTCCAATTCACTCGCTCAGCGGACGGGTGATTGCTTTTGGCGGAAGAATTTTGCAAACAGATAAAAAAACTGCCAAATATCTTAATTCTCCAGAATCGGATATATATCTGAAAAGAAACGTTTTATATGGAATTTTCTTTTCGCGTCAGGCAATAAGCCGTCTTGACAAATGCTACCTTGTAGAAGGATACACCGACGTCATATCAATGTATGCCGCCGGCGTCGAAAATGTGGTCGCCTCGTCGGGAACGTCGCTGACAGAAGAACAGATTAAGCTGATATCTCGATTTTCCAAAAACGTAACCGTGCTTTTCGACGGCGACGCGGCAGGCATAAAAGCCTCATTAAGAGGTATTGACATGCTATTAAAAGCTGGACTTAAAGTACGGGTCGTTCTTTTACCCGACGGCGAAGACCCCGATTCGTTTGCAAAAACTCACAATTCTACCGAATTGCACAATTTTCTGGAAACAGCCGAACAGGATTTCTTGACCTTTAAAGTCAATCTGTTAAACAAAAACAGCTCAGGAGATCCATTAAAAAAAGTAGAAATAATTCATGAAATTGTAAAGTCAATTTCGGTAATTCCAGATTTAATTACACGAAGCGTTTATATCAAAGAATGTAGCAAAACGCTTGAAATAGAAGAAAATGCTCTTGCAAAAGAAATTGCCGCAAACAGAAGAAAACAGCCCGTTTCCGACAATTACAGCGAGAAGGAACAAAATTTGCCGGCAACCGAAAAAAGCGAAGATAACTCAGAAAATAAAAAACTGGAAGAAAATCCAGCAGATAAATCAACTGTCGCAACCGTATTTGAAACCAATATTATATGTAATGAACAGGAAAAAGAACTTTTGATGTTTATGTTAAAATACGGAAGAACCAAACTTTTCGTTACGGGCAACAAGCATGGAGCTGATGTGTATATATGTGTAGATGAATATATTATACAAGATTTTAAACATGACGACATCAGTTTTAAAAATATTCAGTTCAAAAGAATTTTTGACGAATATGAAAAATTGCTGACCGAATCTCCCGACAGAGAACAGTCATTTTATGCACAATATTTTATTCGGCACGACGAAATTGCCATTTCTTCGCTGGCAATCAATTTGCTGACTGACACCAACATGCAGGAAAATGAAAGTTATTTTGTAAGCCCAATCTGGAACGGAACCGACAACGTTCACATTGATATTGCAAAAGCCATACCGAAAGCGCTGGCTGTGTACAAGTCAAAAATACTGGCAATGGACAGATCCGAACTTGTGCTGCGACTGAAAAAAACGGAAGAAGAACCGTATCATCTTGATATTCTGAAAAAAATAAAATTAATAGACGAACAGCGAAAATGTATTTCCGATTTTTTGGACAGAGTGCTTGTCTGAATACAAAAAATCATTACTTTTGCACGAAATTATTTTAAAACAAAATGAAACTGTATCTTAAAAAAGGACGCGAAGACTCGATAAAACGCTATCATCCATGGATATTTTCCGGCGCAATCAAATATATTGACGCTGCAAATACGGAAGAAGGAGGCGTTGTTGAAATATATTCTTCTCATGGAGAATTTTTGGGGAGAGGACATTATCAAACCGGCTCAATTTCTGTCAGAATATTGACGTTTGAAGACGAAAATATTGACGGACAGTTTTTTAAAAACAGAATATCGGAAGCGTACAGTCTGAGAAAAAAAATCGGACTGATAAACAACCCCAATATAACAGCGTACAGACTGGTGCATGGGGAAGGCGACCGTTTGTCGGGACTTGTCATAGACGTATATGGCGATACGGCTGTTTTTCAGGCTCATTCGGTCGGAATGTGGAAATCGAAAGAAATAATTACCGAAGCGCTGACCAGTGTTTGTAAAGATATAAAACATGTTTACAGCAAGAGCCTCAACGCTTTGCAGCAGCCTGAACTGTGCGCCGACGACTGCTGGCTGTCTGAAAAAAGAGAGATGCCGATAACGGTTAACGAACACGGCAATCTGTTTGAAATCAATCCAGAAGAAGGACAGAAAACCGGTTTTTATATCGACCAGCGCGAAAATAGACTGTTAGTTCAAAAATATTCTCGCAACGCTTCTGTATTAAATCTGTTCAGTTATACCGGCGCATTTTCTGTATATGCAATAAGAGGCGGCGCAGTAAAAACCGTTTCGGTTGACAGTTCGCAAAAAGCCATCGACATGGCGAACAAAAATGTTGAACTGAATTTTGGCAACAGCGTCAACCATCTTGGAAAGACAGAAGATATTTTCACTTTTTTGAGAGAATCTGACGAAAAATTCGATTTGATAATACTTGATCCTCCCGCATTTGCCAAACATCACAGCGCTTTGAAAAATGCTTTAAATTCGTACAAAAGACTGAATGTCAGAGCAATGGAAAAACTGAACAGCGGAGGGATTTTATTTACATTCAGCTGTTCTCAGGCTGTCAGCGAGATACAGTTTTTGCAAACTGTTTTCTCGGCGGCGGCAATAACGGGACGGAAAGCAAGTATTTTACACTGTTTAAATCAACCGGAAGATCATCCGGTTAATATTTACCATCCCGAAGGAAAATATCTTAAAGGATTGGCGCTGTATCTGTTGTGAAATCTGCATAAACTCTAATATTCAGTCAAATTCACACGCCGTCAATTATTATCCATTATTGGGCAAGGCAAGCCTTGCCCAATAATTCATTCTTCATTATATTCTACTTCGTATAATTTTTCGCCTCCCAACAGACGTATATAAGTGGAAAAGCGGCGTTCGCCTTCCTGCATCTCAATGATACGGCATCCGTTTTTACCCAGATTGTTGTAAACGG
>JAIROW010000099.1 GCA_031257315.1 Prevotellaceae bacterium | reverse complement strand
AAAAACTGGCTGAAAGCCAGAACTTGAATATTTTCTGCTCCACATGGTTCTGCCTTTACAGGCAGCGTTATCGTCTCACTGTTTCTTCCGCCGGTCAACGACCGGCGGTTATGAAAATTCTGGCTTTCAGCCAGATATATGCTTTCAAATAGCATATGTAATTTTACATTAACTCTAATATAAAATGCCTGTAATTACATAATTATTGCAGCATGGTATAAAGCAGCAGAACAGGATTATCTTCTTCCCCGTACTGCTCTATAAGTTCCAAAAAATCGTTTTCATAGTTATTTGTAATTTCTCCGCTTTTTAAATTCTCTTTAAAAATATGTATATCGGCATTTTGCCAAACTCTTACCATAGTGTTGCCATAACTGTAAACGATTGAGCCAAAATGCGGAGTATATTTCATATATTTATCAATATGATAATTTGTTTTTGTTTTTTTATCCAGCAAAAAAGCGAGTGATAACAGATTTTTTCCATAAAAATCAACGCAGATATATCTGTCAGTTTCAAAAATATTTTTAAAACCGACAGTATAACTGTTGTCTTCTATTATTTTTTTGATTATGTGAAGATAATTTCCATTTGTTTCCACTGCTGCTGACTTTAAAAAATTCATATTTTCGTCTTTGCCGTTATCAATATAATATAACGGCAGATTTTTCCCGTCGGTATATGATTGAATGATATTTGAAAACAGCGACACATAATGTACCTCCTTATTATAATACACAAATGGGTGATTCAGAATACTGTATGAAATTTCAGCGCTTATCGGAACAGGATGCAGGTATATCTGTTCCTGTATGGAATAATCATTTTCTCTGATGATAAAATAACCGGACGCCGGATGCCAGTTGGGATTTGTAAAACAGAAAAGGCTGCCGTTGTCCAGAGGCGTTGCCCTAACAATTTGGGATAAAATCAAATCTTTAAACTGTACAGATGCAATAAAATTACCGTTAAAATCATACTTGTGTACTGATAATTTTAAGGGATCAAACATGTTAATCGTATGATTATGACTGTTTAAATAAAAAGCATTAATTGCAGAATATTCGCCGGGTCCTTCTCCCCGCTTTCCGATAGAATGAATATATTTTCCTGTACTGTCAAAAACTTGCAGCGAAACGGTTTTTTTATCAAGTATATAAATCACATTATCAAATATTTCTATCTGGGAGACTTCTCCAATCAAACTTTCCTCCGACAGTTCCAGTTTAATTGCTCTGCACTGTTCAAAATATGAACTGTCATTAAAGGCTATTGAAGTTACATCAACCATGTTTTGAATAACAGTTGCCGCTTTGTTGTATTTTTTATTTTCAGATGAGCATCCGAAAATAAGACTTGTAAACAGTAAAAAAATAAACTTATATTTCATAATATTGATAAATTGTTTTAATTCTAATTTTTAATTTAAAAAAATTATAGTGCAAAGATAATATAAAAATTTTATATATGGTTTTAATATTTAATATTAAATAACATAATTCAATATCGCAAGACGCTAAATTTTTATTTAAAATACTTATTTATAAGATATTAGTGTTTTTAACAGTCTGTTTAAAATATTAAATTATATTAATAAAAATCGAATTTTTTTTTACCAAACCGGTTCTGTAAGGTTGCTCTGTTGTTAAAATTAAGGTAAAAAACGAGGTTTTATTTTCTTTTAAGTTACTGCCGCATTTTGCATGTAATCAGAAAAAAACCTCATTTTAATAACAGAACATAATCTGCTTGCGCAAATTATCAATTATCAATTCCAACTTGATTTTTCTGAATTCTTTTCTGTCCATTTTTTTTAATTTTTCATACCAGCGACTAAACTTCATTGTTGTCGTTTTTATCATCATATTCTTCTTCAAACTCGTCTTCGTACAAATAATTTTCGTCCAGACGGTCGTTGTCCATATTTATATAAATATCGTAATTTCCCTTGCCCGCCGTTTTTTCGAGCTGACAGATAATGCGCTTTTGCAACTCCGGAGTTTCGTAGCCAGTGTTCATATATGCAGGTTTGCCGTCCGCGTTGCCGCAATGAACGTCGATAAGCGGAACATTATCATCGTCTTCTTCGAGAAAATACTGCGTAACAGAGGTGAAATCGCGATGCGGCTTAAAACCGTATTCTTCGGCAAATTCTAAGGCTGCAAAAATGATATTGTGCGCCAAAGCGTATGAAATTTCTTCGCTTTCGTATTGCTCAACAATATCTGTTTCATATTTGTCAAGCACTTCCTGCGGCTCGTTGAACCAGTACATAGTATCCTTTACGCCCAGACAACTTTTGTCAACCAGATAGGAACAAAATGTATAATTTCCATTGCTGTGCTGGCGCACAATCAAAATACTTGCCAGCCCGCTTTCATTCCAGTATTTATTGATTACGCATTTGACAACCGGCAAGTTACGTGATTTTTTTCTGATATAATTTTCAGGCGAAAGCAATGTTTGCTTTTGTACGTTTTGTTTTTGTTTTTTTGACATAATATTTTTATATTTTTTTGATGCTGAAATATTACAAATCTGCGTGTACAGCAATTGTGAATACAGGTTGCAAAATATTAGTTTTTGATTCGATACGGCGTTTCGTGTTACTAAAAATCATGGTCGGTTGGAAGGGGGTCAAACGATTTGGCGCCGGAGCTGAAACCGGAACCAGTATTGAAACTGTCGTAGTTGTTCATTTTTGAACTCATGATGATTGTGTCTGATGTGGGACTGTCGCCAATGTCCGACAAATCGCAGAATTTTGCTTCCAATTTTCGGAAACGCAGTTTTATTTCGCCAACCGCGCCGTTACGGTGTTTTGCAAGGATAATTTCGGCAATGCCTATCAGCGAGTTCTGTTCCTCGTCTTCCGTAAATCCGTAGTATTCGGGGCGGTGAATAAATGCAACCAAATCGGCGTCCTGTTCGATGGCTCCCGATTCGCGAAGGTCTGACAGCTGCGGACGTTTGTTTCCCGTGCGCGTCTCTACCGACCGGTTCAACTGCGACAGTGCGATTATTGGCACGTTCAATTCTTTTGCAATGGCTTTCAGCGAGCGCGAGATGGACGATACTTCCTGTTCTCTCATTCCCTTTGTTTCCGGAGGTCCGACCATTAATTGCAAATAGTCGATAATTATCAGTTTAATATCGTGGTTGAGTACAAGTTTGCGTGCTTTCGACCTAAATTCAAAAATAGACAGGGCAGGTGTGTCGTCGATATAAAACGGCGCGTTTTCCAAGTCCTGCAATTTCAAATCGAGCATACGCCATTCGTTATCGTTGAGTTTTCCTGTCTTTATTTTGTCCGGGTCGAGACCGGTTTCGCTTGTAATCAAGCGTTTTACTAATTGCAATGACGACATTTCGAGCGAAAAAAAGGCAATCCCTTTTTTAAATTCAACGCTTATTGAACGCGCCATCGAAAGCACAAAGGCGGTTTTACCCATCGAAGGACGCGCCGCAACAATAATCAGGTCTGACGGTTGCCAGCCGTAAGTGAGACGGTCTAATTCGGTAAAACCCGACGGAACGCCGGTAAATCCGTCTTCGCGCTGCGCAAGCTGTTCCATTTCTTTTGTTGCGTCGGTAATAATGCCCGATATGTGTCGGGTTTCGGTACTGATATTTCCTTCGGCAATTTCGAATATTTTCTGCTGCGACATGTCGAGCAAATCTTTAACGTCGTTTTTATCGTCAAAGGCTTCGCGCTGTATTTCAGAGCTGACTTCGATAAGCCGTCTCTGTATGCTTTTCTGCGCTACAATTTTGGAGTGATATTCGATATGCGCCGCCGAGCCGACCTTCTCGGACAGCGAAGCCAGATACGCAACGCCGCCAACAAATTCAAGGTCTCCGTTCGATTTCAGTTCATTGGCTATGGTGTAAATATCTATCGCTTCGTGCCGCGATGACAAGCCGAGAATTGCCCTGTATATCCGCTGATGCTGTTCAAGATAGAAACTTTCTGCCGACAGTATTCCGTGAATGTCAATGATTGCGTTTTTTTCGAGCATCAGAGCGCCAAGCACGGCTTTTTCCATATCGACAGCCTGAGGCGGAACTTTTCCCGCTTCTTCGGCTGCTATTTTTACATAGTCAATTTTTGATTTTGCAAATTTTGCCATAATTTAATTGATTTTGGTGATTTTGTTGTATATAACCAGTGAAATTGCCGAAACAATTCCTACGCCCGCAAATATAAACCATATATAATGAGCGTGTCCGGTTGCAAGCGCATATTCCTGAGCGTCGCTGAATTTGCGCGGATCGGGGCAAAATTTTTCGAGCAATATTCCGCTTGTCGTAAATGCCAGTATTGACGAGAAAAATGAATGTAAATGACTGAAACCGAGATACAGCCCTTCTTCGCCTTTTGGCGCCTGAGTTGAAAAATATTCGAGGTATCGCGGCGAAATAAAACATTCGGCAAGCGCCTGAAACACAATTCCGACAATCATCATAAATGCTACGGGGTGAAATCCGAGAATATAACTGTCGCCCACAAAATTTCCCGCAGCCATCAGCAGCGCCGAAAACGGAATAATAAACATTCCAAATATCATGGACGTAATAGCTTTACGTTTACGCATCAGCGATGTAATCATATTTACGCAAACAAATACAATAAAGGGGTTAACGTTTGCATACCAGCCGGGCGAGGCGTCGTTGCCGATTATTCTTATAACATATTTGGGCATCGAAGCGTACAGCTGCTGCTGAACCGTCCAAAAACCGCTTACTATTAATATTAATGCAAGCAAACGTCCGTTGGTGCAAACTTTTTTCAGCGCGTAGAGCGTTTCCGAAAAATTTTTTGTTTTTATGCCTGAATTGACCGACCTGTACATAAAATATACTGCAACAAGCGCAGCAAGCGTCATAAATGCTGCAAAACAGTTCAGATAAACCAGCCCGACGTCGCCCAGCGCTTTTCGTAGCGGATCGACTACCGTTTTTCCGCAAAACGCGCCAATGTTTACCATCATGTAAAAGAGGGCGTAACCTTTTGCTCTGTTTTCCGAACTTGTTTCGCGGGCTATTGTCCCCGAAATAACCGCCTTTATAAACGAGCCTCCGATAACTATCAGCAGCAGAACGGGGGCGATAGTCCAGCGCAAAACGGAGGTTTGCAAACCGTGAAACGAGGTTTTTGAGCCGTAGATAACAAAATCAAAATTTTTCAGATATGTAGAAAAAATGCTGTCAGTTCCTTCGCCGAAACCGTATTCTGCAAGACCGGCGCTTTGCAGCATGGTCGGAAGAATTGCCAGACCTGCGTATCCGACAGTTAACAGGCTGAAAGCCAAAATAATTGCCGGTCTGAAACCGATTCTGTCGGCATAAGCGCCCGAAAATGTCGGAAGCAGATAGAGCAGCGCTGAAAAAATGCCGGAAATCAGTCCCGCCTCAAAATCGGAAAATCCCCATACATTTGACAGATAAATTGACAGTACAATAAACACGGCATAATAAGCCAGTCGTTCAAGAAGTTCTACTCCGTTGGCAGTCCAGAATGCCTTTGTAAATCTAAACGGTTCTTTTTTTACGCGCATCATTTTTCATTCGTATTTTTTGCAAACGTACATGAAAATTTTGAAAACTCCAAATGGATAATAATTGATAATTGTCAATTTGTAACTGATAATTTATAATTTATGCGCATGGATTGTAAATACGCGCGAGCAGGAAATATTAATGAGATATTTCAGATTGCCGTTTTCCAAACCTGTCTCCAAAATAATTCAGCGCAGGGCATCGACATGCGGAATGGAATACCTGCCCTGTAAATAGACTGCGAAAAAGCGGAAATTAAACAGTTGTACGGTTAAAATAATATACCGTAGGTGTTATACATATATGCCGCAGAGTATTATTGGATACGCCATTTTGATACAGTATTTTATTCCAGAATTTCATAAAAAAAGTTAACCTGAATTAAAGATAAATTTGTCGTATCGAATATTTTTGTAACTTTGCGCATTGGTTTGTAAATTAATTATGTTTATAAGATTTAAACGGAATCAGTGGGTCAACGTCTTGTTGCTGTTTGTTTTTGCGACGAAAATGCAGGCGCAGGAACTCCTTACGGGACTGAGTGAAAACCCTTACTGTACGGAAACAGTCAGAACAAAAAACGCCGCGCGACTGTCGGTAATAAGTCTTGAACTGCCGTTTGTCGATGATTTTTCAAAAAACGGACTCTCGGTTCCCGACCCGAAACTGTGGACAAACAGCCGGTCGGTATATGTAAATAACTGTTATGCAATTAATCCGCCTACAAAAGGAGTTGCTACTTTCGACGCTTTGGACGGAATGGGAAGGATTTATAAAAACGCCTCATCTTCCGTTTTTTCCGCCGACACTTTAACCTCGTCTGCAATCAATTTAAACTATTCCGTCAGGGATTCTGTTTGTTTAAGTTTTTATTTTCAACCTCAGGGTTATGGAGACCTGCCTGAAAAAGACGATTCTTTGAGTCTCGAATTTTATTCGCCATTGACTGATCAGTGGGATTGCGTTTGGAGCGCTTCGGTTTTGTCGAAAACAAAAATCGAAATGAGGAACTGGCTCTCAAACAGCTCTTCTAACGACAGCAATAACTCCGAAATAGTATTTTTAAGAGTGAGTAACAATCGGAAGTTAAAAAATATTTCTACAATCGAAAATGACAGTATTGCAACAGTATTTTTCAGAGTAAATCTTAAAATTGAAAATTCAGATTATTTGAAAGACGGATTTCGTTTTCGATTTATAAATCACGCAAGTATCAGCGTCAATCCGGCGTTTCCGGGGCGCAGTACAAACGTTGATCACTGGCATCTGGATTACGTATATCTCGACAAAAACAGGTCTTCGGTAAATTCTGATATTCAAGATATTGCACTGACAGGACTGCCGAAAAAAGTTACTGTGGAATACAGCTCGGTTCCGGCTTCGCATTTTGAAGCTGCCGGATCAAGTCTGTTTGAAAATCCTATGAATCTGGAATTAAATTATACAAATCTTGGATGGGGAACTAAAAGCGTTTCCCGAAATTTCAGATTAAGAACTCTGTACGGCAACGGCAGAACAGTCTCATATTCTCCCGGAGCCGAGAATATCTCAAACGGTAAAACTATTAATTTCACATATCCCGTTCCTCAATACAGATTTTCGCCCGACAGCGAAGATTACGCAGCTTTTGAAATCACAAGCTGGATTGATATAGATAACGACCCCTCGCCTTTCAGAGCAGCTCTGCGCCAAAACGACACAAGCAGAGTGGTTTACGAATTTGGCGACAGCTATTCGTATGATGATGGAACATCGGAAAACGGTTACGGACTGTTTGGCGACGGTTCTTCGCGTGGAAAAGTAGCAGTTAAATTTTCAACCTTTAAATCCGACAGTCTGAGAGGAATATATATGTATTTTAACAGTACGTTAAACGACGCAAATCAGACATGCAAATTCACTGTTGCAGTATGGAACGACGCCGACGGCGTTCCGGGAGAAATTATACATCGTTTTACCGGTGCGATGCCTGTATTTCACGACAGTTTAAACAGATATGTCGCCTATAAATTTCCAGAACCTGTATATTTGTCCCGCAATCAGATTTTTTACATCGGCTGGCTGCAAACAGGAGATTGTTATATGAATGTCGGTTTTGATAGAAACACTGTCGCCAAAGATAAATTATTTTACAGTCTGGGACAAAACTGGGAACATTCCGCTTTCGACGGTTCTCTAATGATGCGTCCGATATTCTGTCGCGCCGGCAGTTTTCCGGCAGATTCTGTCGTTATTGAAGAAAATGACAGCAACGCTGATGCTACACATTCAACAGATTTCAGAGTTTATCCAAATCCTTCAAAGGGAATGATTTACCTTGAAGAAAACAGCGACAATACAGCTGTAAAATCGTCGAAAATCGAATTTTATTCAATTTCGGGAGAACTTGTTAAAGCTGTTGAAAATGTCGCCGGCAGTGTTGATTTGTCGTCAATGCCTTCGGGCATATATCTCATGCAGGTCTGGGGAACGGACAAAAGACTGAGAGAAACAAAAAGAGTAGTTATAGGAAAATAGTATATCCTGAATATTATATATTTTTAACCGTACAGATAATGAGAAGAAAAATTTTAAGAAATATTGCTGCAATTTCAGCTGTTTTTATTTTAACATTTTCTATAATGATAATAACCAATTATTTTCAGGTTCGCGCAAAAACTCCTCTCAGAGTTGAAGTTCTTGAAACTCTGAAAATATTGAATGAAACAAATTCAAACAATACACAGCTTCAGGAGCAAATCCGCGAACTTGATTTGATGTCGAGAAAAGCGTATTTTATTCACACCGAAAGACTTGCTCTTGGAGTTTATATCATTGCGGGAATGTTGCTAATTCTTATTGTTTCATTGCGGTTGCTGTACTCCAAAGACAAAAATATACCTGCAAGAGAACTCACCCATGTCGATGAGTGGGTGATAAAAACCGGTGCAAGAAAATATATAAGCTGGAGCGCCGGCGCTCTGGCTGCTGTAACTCTACTGTTTGTATTTCTGTCATCTTCTCATTTAATATCGGGAAAAACGAAAAACGAAAAAAAATCGGAACAGCTTGCAGAATCGACAGGCGAACAAAATCAGCCGTCGGAAAATAATGAAGAATTTTTATCGGAAAATGTAGAAAAAGAAAATATTGCCGAAACTCAAAATGACGCAGAAAAAGAAAATCCGTCCGAAGAAAAAATAGAAGAAAAACCGGTTGACGAAACAGATGCTAAAACCGCTGAAAATGAACAGATAACGAACAAAACAACTGCTGAAACTCAACCGGAAACAAAACCGCAGCCGGAAACCGCAATGTCAAAAGTAACGCATAATGGTTTCAGAGGTAACAACTCAAACGGAATTTCACAGGCAAAACAGATTCCCGTCAAATGGGACTTAAACTCAGGGAACAATATTGCATGGAAAACGACAATTCCAAAACATGGATACAATTCTCCGGTTATCAATGGAAATAAAGTATTTCTATCAGGCGCGGACGAACATTCGCGCGAACTTTACTGCTATGAACTTGCTTCGGGAAAATTGCTGTGGACGCTGGCTGCCGACAACATTGCCGGCTCTCCGTCTGCAATGCCCAAAACCAGCGACGATACGGGACTGGCTGCATCTTCCGTTGTTACAAACGGAAAACAGGTTTGCGCAATTTTTGCCACCGGCGACCTTATTTGTGCCGACATGGACGGAAAACGCCTGTGGGCTAAGAATTTAGGCGTGCCGGTAAATCATTACGGATACGCTTCGTCGCTGCTTGCTTTCGGCAATTCGCTGATTGTTCAGTACGACAACAGTTCGTCGCCAAAAGTAATGTCGTTAGACATGGAAACCGGCAATGAACGCTGGAGTAAAAATCGTACAGACAAAATTGCATGGAGTTCGCCAATAATTGCATATATAGATAAAAAACCGCAACTGATTGTTATGGGTACGCCAAATATAACTTCGTATAACCCGAATAATGGAGAATTAAACTGGCGGGTAGAATGTATGAGCGGCGAAGTAGGCGCAAGTCCTTGCAGCTCGTCGGGAATTGTTTACGGCGCAAGTGAATATGCAAATCTGGTTGCAATTGACGCTACCGGCAATGTATTGTGGAAAGTAAACGAATATCTTCCGGAAGTTTCAAGTCCGGTAGCAACCGGAGACAACGTGTTTTTGGCTACAAGCTACGGAGTGGTAGCCTGTTACGATGCAAAAAACGGCGAAGTAAAAAAATATCATGAAATCAGCGATGAATTTTATTCCTCGCCAGTTATTGCCGACGGAAAAATATATCTGTTCGGAAACAGCGGAAAAATGTATATTTTTTCGGCAAACAGCGATCTTGCAACAATAGCTTCGTTCGATACAGGAGAACGCACGCTTGCTACGCCAGCCTTTACAGACGGTAAAATAGTTGTACGTACAGAAAACAGTCTTTACTGCGCTGTAAATTCTACATCTTTTACTCAATGATATTTTAACTGTACATTACCGGAAAAATCAATGGATTAGTGGCGATTATCAATTCATTTGCCAGTCAGGAATTGCAGATGAATACAAATGCGAAGAACTATTTCAAAATAAAATACTAACTTTGCACAAAAAAATTGATAGATTATGCCAAACGAAAGCAATACCGAACAGGTGGTGCGGGCGCATTTTGAGCAGTCGGGCGATATTATCAGAATCGAAGAGCAGTCTTCTGATATTCC
>JAIROW010000078.1 GCA_031257315.1 Prevotellaceae bacterium | reverse complement strand
CGATAGGTTTTTTTATTTGGAACACAAATATTAAGAAGAATTTTAAGCGTATTTCTGCGGATATTTATAACAGCGCGGGGAATTTTATTTTCAAAAAAAACGTTTGGTCTTATGACGACAGTCTATATATCAACGAGTGGCTGAAAAAATTGCGAAATACGCAAAATTTAGAAAAGCAAATAGGTATTTTAAACTATCGTGGAAATGATTTTCAGCACGAATCATATATTTTTATTGATAATTTGGGCGCTGAAAACAGTACAAAGTTTTCCATCAATTTGAATAATTTAGTTGATGCTGCAATCTATTTATCTGTCAGGAAAGCAGTAAAACCCACATGGCTCAATGACCGCGACCAGTTTCTCTACCCGAACAAAAAATGGGAAAAAGACATAGAGTTTCACAACGACTGCTTGGCTTATACTTTGTTTAACAATAATATATATTCAAAACATGGCGTAAATCACTGGATACCGTTTAAAGAAGGTGAAGTCAATGCACGGACGGAATTTGAAAGTCATTTTATGATTAGTTTTTTGAGCGGCAAAATCGTAAAAAACGCTTACACTGCGGATTTGTTTGAACATTTGGAACCGCATAAAAACAAGTCAAAAACCAATTGGGAAGAAGGTAAAAAACGCGAATTTTCCATCGAAGCCCAAGCCGTTTTCGATGCCGGACGCGAACTTTGGAAATACTATCACACGCAAAAAAATGTTAATGTAAACGCCTCATTATACGACATTCGCGAATATTTTCAAGGCAGAAACGACAAAGGCAAAATGAACAATAAATCGGACGACGAAAAATACAACGAACTTATCGGCGCTTTGCGCGAAAGTTTAGATATTTTGGCAAAAAAAATTGAGCCGAAAGTGTATGAATATGAGTTTTTAATGAGGTGAAATGATTGTATAAAATTGATACTTTTAAATTTTTGTCATATACGTAAAACATTTTTAATATATAAATAATTAATCTCAACACATGAAAAAGATATTTATAGTTTTAACCTTATTTTGTTTTGCAAATTCGCTGTTTGCTCAAAAAACAGTCGAGGCGCTGAAAACATGGATTGAACGTCAGGAAACGTCTGGAATAGAAACTCAAAAATTTGCCAGCGCAGCCATCTCTCAAAAAGAAGCGGAACTTGCTGCGACGATTGTCTTACAGCGCAAACAGACAAAACTGAAAAACGAATGGGACAGCGCCGTAGAGAAAAAGAAATTTGTTGCCGGAAAATATTCGATGCCGTTTGAATACAGGATTTTCGGAGAAAAACCTGTCGGCGGACGTTCGCTTTACATTTCGATGCACGGAGGCGGAAATACCGCTCCTGCAACAAACGACGGACAGTGGCGAAATCAGATGAAACTGTATGCGCCCGACGAAGGCGTTTATTTCGTTCCACGCGCTGCTGTCAATGACTGGAACATGTGGTTTCAGCCGCATGTCGATACTCTTTTCGACATGATAATACAGACTGCCGTCGCCGCGCTGGACGTTAACCCCGACAGGGTTTACCTTATGGGTTATTCTGCCGGAGGCGATGGCGTTTACCGTCTGGCTCCGCGTCTTGCCGACCGCTGGGCTGCCGCTTCGATGATGGCGGGGCATCCGGGCGACGTTTCGCCTCTGAACCTGCGCAACATTGGATTTATGCTGTGGATGGGCGAAAATGACGCAGCCTACAATCGCAATCTTGAAGCCGTAAAGTTTGGGAAGCAACTTGACTCCCTGTATGCCGAAGATTCCGAAGGATACGTTCACGAAACTCATATCGTCGGAGGAAAGGGACACTGGATGGAACGCGCCGATACAGCAGCATTACTGTGGATGAAAAAATTCAGACGAAATCCATGTCCCTCAAAAATTGTCTGGCGACAGGACGATACTCCGCACGAATCGTTCTACTGGCTGCGCGTCCCCGTGTCGGAAGCGCAAAGTGGCAGGCAGGCAATTGTAGAACATTCTGGCAACACATTCACCGTTGTCAAATCCGATTATACAACTCTGAGTATAGGTTTGAACGATGCAATGATTGACTATGACAAACCGGTGAAAGTAACAGTAAACGGCAAAACCGTCTTTCACAAAAAAGTAAAACGGACAGTTGCCAGCATCTGCAAATCCATCGAATGTCAAAACTTTGGAAATCCGGTTTTCTATACATATATTACAGTCAAAACCGTCGGCAGATAAATGTTTTTTTCAATTTTCAGTTTTCAGCCGACATGCAGAAAAGCGCGGCGTGTGTTTTCGCAAAAAACATATCGCAGGGTTGCGATGCGTTTTTTAGCGTTACACCGTTTTTTCCTGTTCAGACAGAACTTCACATCATTCGGAACATTAAAATTCTGCCTTTCAGACAGTAGAGACGCGATGCGTCGCGTCTCTGCATGTCAAATACCTGCGGTTATTAAAATGTTGATTTTCAGTCAATTGTTACGACAGCAAATTTATCTAAACTCTAATATCTAATATCTAAACTCTAATGTCTAAACTCTAATATCTAATATTTTTATATCATTATGACGCAAAAATTACATTCAAATTTACAAAACTCGAAAATGGCTCGCTGGCTTATTTTGCTGTGCCTTGCGTTGCCAATGTTTGCATCGTATTTTTTCGATGACATTTTTTCTGCTGTAAGTCAAATTTTCGACAGTCCCGATTTTCTGGAACTCGCGTGGGATTCCGAAGATTACGGTTTATATGGCGGCGCATACTCAAGCCTTTGTGCGGCAGGCGGGCTGATTGTGTGCGGAATGTTGCTCGACAAACTTGGCGTGCGTTTTACCGGAACGCTGTTTGTCGCCCTGATGGTCGCCGGCAGCCTCATTGTTACCTTCGCCATATCGCCGGCGTTCAAAAGCAGCGCCGTGGAAAGCCTGATTGTCGGCTTTGGCTTCAAAAAACCATCGCTGGCGCTGGCGTATGCAGGCTGCGCACTGTTTGGACTGGGCAGCGAAATTGCAGGAGTTTCGGTAACAAAATCAATTGCCAAATGGTTCAGGGGCAAAGAAATGGCGCTTGCCATGGGGCTGCAACTGGCGCTTGCCCGTCTGGGAACAGCGTTTGCCCTGATAATTGCTCCGGTTGTTATCCTGCAAAAAGAACAGAAAAAAATTATAGAACTTTCGACGTCGAACAACACTGCCGAAATAGGACTGTTTCTAATGATTATCGGTATAACAACATGGCTCGTATTTATTTTTTTCGACAGAAAATCAGACCTGCAAAACGCTTCGGTAACAGCGACAGACAGCGTTATGCAAAGCGACGAAGACAAATTCAAGTTTTCGGATATTGGAAGGATACTTACCAACCGCAATTTTATACTTGTAGCCTTTCTGTGCGTTTTTTTCTACTGCTGTACGCTTTCGTTCAAACGTTTTGCAACAGCGATACTGATTCCGCGCTTCGAGATGAACGACAGCGTTGCATCGCTTATGGTATCGTTGCTTCCGTTCTGTCCCATTATCTTTACGCCGCTGTTCGGCTACCTTGTAGATAACAGAGGTAAAGCCACGCGGCTGATGTTTCTCGGCTCAGTACTGGTGCTGTTCTCGCATCTGCTGTTTGCATTTGCTCCGCAGGGCGTAACATTTTTCGGATTTCTGGGATTTGTAACGCTTGGCATAGCATTTTCGCTTGTACCGGCGGCGATGTGGCCCTCAGTTCCAAAGATAATCCCAGAAAGCAAACTTGGGACAGCCTATTCGCTCGTTTTCTGGATTCAAAACATGGGCATGGCACTCATTCCCCAAATTGCTGGACTGATACTGAAAACAGATGAAACATCGGTGTGTGCCACCGAAAAAATATCAAAATCGGTATATGCCGAGCTGGTTTTTATCGGGTTGGCGCTTGTGTCAACTATAATAGCGCTGTGGTTGCAAAAAACGTCGCAAAAACACCCCGAATTTAAACTTGACGCTCCAAACAAGATTAAACGTTTAGAGTGATGAATATTAATTGATAAACTGTATAAAACAAGAAATTGTCCAAAAGTATAACTCACAATAAATTCCTGAAAATCAGAATTTTGATATTCTGAATAATGTAAAGTTCTGCTTTTCAGACAGTTTTCTTTTATTACATTTTCATAACCGCAGGTCGTTGACCTGCGGTTATGAAAATGATAAAATTAAGCCATTTTGATGCTTTGCAATATCATATCTAAATTAATTTAAATTAAATCTACATATTTATTTGATTTTGCAGACTTTGCAGTCTTAAAGTTACAGCATTTTTATGTGCGTCAAGCAGTTCTGCTTTTGCCATGATTTCCACTGTTTTACCGATATTTACAATTCCTTTTGCCGATATTTCCTGAAATGTGATTTTTTTTATAAAGCTGTCCAGCGAAACACCGCTGTAATTCTTTGCATATCCGTTAGTAGGCAATGTATGATTTGTTCCGCTTGCATAATCGCCAATACTTTCGCAACTGTAATTTCCAAGAAAAACAGAACCGGCATTGATAATTTTTTTTGCTGTTTCAGTATAATTTTTACAGGCTAAAATCAAATGTTCCGGTGCATAATCATTGCTCAGAGCTATACATTCGTCAATATTTTTCAGAACTATAATTCTCGCATTTTCGAGCGACTGTTTTACGATTTCCTTTCGCGGGAGCAATTCTGTCTGTTTATTTATTTCATCAACAACTTTTTCGGCGACAGCCTGACTGTCGGAAAGCAGTATAACCTGACTGTCAGCGCCATGTTCTGCCTGCGAAAGCAAATCTGCGGCAATAAAGGCATGATTGCAGCTTGCGTCGGCAATTATCAGCACTTCGCTTGGTCCGGCAGGCATGTCGATTGCCACATTGCCGGCAGTTTGCGCAATTTGCTTTGCCATAGTAATATATTGATTTCCTGGACCAAAAATTTTATTGACTTTCGGTATTGTTTCAGTTCCGAAAGCCATTGCTCCGATAGCCTGAATACCTCCAACCGAAAAAATTCTGTTTACGCCCGAATGTTTTGCAGCAAATAAAATTGCAGGATTAACGCCTTCGGCATGTGGCGGAGTGCAAAGCACAATTTCTTTGCAGCCGGCTATTTTTGCTGGAATTGCAAGCATCAAGACCGTTGAAAACAAAGGCGCAGAACCGCCAGGAACATAAATTCCGACACGTTCAATCGGACGGCTTTCGCGCCAGCAGACAACGCCCTCTGTCGTTTCAATTTTTGCAGACTTTTCTCTTTGACTTTCATGAAATCTGGATATGTTGGAAATTGCCTGAAATATTGCATTTTTCAATTTTTCCGATACATATTTTTCACTTTCGGCAACCGTTTCCATGCTTATTTCCAAATCATTTGGCAGTATTCTGTCAAATTTAAGAGTATATTCTTTAATTGCCTTGTCGCCATTTTGTTTAACAGCGTCAAATACTTCGCGCACAATATTTTCAAGTTCCGATTTCGATTTTTCGGGACGGCGAATCAGTTCCCTTTTTTTCTTTTCGTCTGGAAACAGGATTTTTTGCATATATCAATAAATCACTAAATTACCATTTTTTCGATTGGAATAACCAGAATACCTTCCGCACCCAGCTGTTTCATTTTATCGACAATATCCCAAAATTCATCTTCTTTCACAACAGAATGGATGCCGTACCAGCCTTTTTCCGCAAGTTTTACAACCGTAGGACTTTTCATGCCCGGCAACAGTTTGATTATTTCGGCAACGGCTGCTTCCGGCGCATTTAACGTAATATATTTGTTTTCGGAAGCATTTCTTACAGCTTTTATTCTTAAAAGCAGTTTTTCAAGAATTTCGTTTTTTGTTTTGCCAAGTTTCTTGTTGGCAATCAGGACAGCCTCGCTTTCGATAACTGTTTCGACTTCTTTCAATCCGTTCATTAACAGAGTGCTGCCAGTGCTTACTATATCAAAAATAGCGTCGGCAAGTCCGATTCCGGGGGCAATTTCAACGCTTCCGCTTATTTCTTCTATTTCAACTCTGATTTTGTGATTTTTAAAAAATCTGTTCAGAATTACAGGATAACTTGTTGCAATTTTTTTGTCCATAAAATATGACAATCCCGTATAATTTTCGTCTTTCGGTATAGCCAGAGACATTCGACAGCCGGCAAATCCCAACTTTCTGATTATTACTACATTTTTGTTTTTTTCCCAAACTTCGTTTTCCCCCAAAATTCCAACGTCGGCTACTCCTTGTTCCACGTATTGAGGAATATCGTCATCTCTTAAAAAAAGGGCTTCCACAGGAAAATTTTTTGCTTCGGCTTTCAATTTTCCGTTTCCTCCCAACAGATTTACGCCGCACTCTTTCAGCAATTCCAGCGATTTTTCGCTTAATCTGCCGCTTTTTTGAATTGCTATTTTAAGTCTTTCATTCATTTATATATATATTTTTTTACGATATGACTTTTTATAAAAAAGTCCGTCTGAGATTAAACAGACGGACTTAAATCATTACACAAATCTATCCTATCTGATAAAATATGATAAGCAAATATGACAGATATTATGTGTAAAATCAATAAACATTTAACCTTTTAAAATCGTATATTTATGAAAAATTAAAATTCCGGTTTATATAAAAACAAACATCGTTATTTCGACGGAACAATCGCTTTCACCGAAAATTTCAGCAAAGATTTGGCAGGATCATTGGTGCTTAAATATATGTAAGCCGTATTTTCTCCTTCCGGAAGATTTGCCGCCGTAAATTTAACAACTCCCTTTTTTCCCTGTTTTATTTTCACTTCTTTTTTAAATCCGGCTTTAAACAGTTTGTTGCTAGTTGTAAACGATTTAATTACAAGATCCTGATTTCCAGCATTCAAAATTTCAAGTTCGCCAGAAATTTTATTTCCGGTAACATTTCCCAAATCAACAAATGTTTTTTCTACATCGCTGACTGGATAGGTTGCCTGCTGTTCGATTTTTTCGGCAACAATGTCTTCAACTTTGACGGTTTCTTTGCTGCCGCCGGCATTTACAGTAAATTCGCTGCTGTGAAATCCAAAACCTGTCGTCTTTTCGCCGCTGATACTCACCGTAATCAGTCCCTTCTGGTTGGGCGCGAGAATTTCGGGGTTAGCGCTGACAAGTATGTATGGCGGAACATTTTCGAACGAAATGTTCAGACTTTCCGAAGTCGTATTCGCAACATTGATATACTGCGGCGCCGACGTCTGTTTCGAGTCGATTTGTGCAAAAGTCAAATCTCTTTTATCTTTTGCATTAAGTTTTCCGAATGTTTGTGGATAGGTAACTTTCAAATCCTCCGGTTTTTTCACGACATTACCCTTAATATACAGGTGAACAGCCGAAGTTGAAGCGTTTGTCGATACGGTCAGGCTTTTATTGAACGAACCTATACCGGGTTTGTAATTGGCGACAATTTCGCCCGTGCTTCCTGGTTTTACAGGTTCTTTTGTCCAGTTTGGCACAGTACAACCGCAACTTGTACCAACGTTTGAAATAACCAGAGGTTTGTCTCCTGTATTTTTGAATTTAAATACGTGAACTGCCGTTCCGATTTCTTCGGAAATTTCTCCAAAATCGTGAGTTGTTTCCTCAAACTCAATCTTTTGAGCATTTACATTAAGAGCCACAAGCAAAACTGCCAAGCTTCCAAATATTTTCAATAATTTATCCATCAGTCTATAAATATATAAAAATTTAATTGAATAAAAACAGCCGCAAAGTTAGTATTTGTTTCGTAAATGTATTATACCGTTAACATTAATTAACACTGTTTAGTTTTATGAAAATTGTATAAGTCCTGAAATTCAGCATATTATGTATTAATATTCTGTAAATATATTTTAATTTTTCGACAGTGTATTTCCGATTTTTACCGGTATTATCCGTATGATTTTTAATAAAACGGCTGCAAAATACATGTTATTTTTTTAATTTTTCAGTCAATATACTCATTCCGCGACTTGCCTTTTCTTTTATGTGTTCGATGCCTGACATTCCTGTAATAACGTCGTTTGGGTCTATAAGGAAAATCGGAGTTTTACGTTTGACATAATTTATAAGTCCTGCGGCAGGATAAACCTGCATCGAAGTTCCAGCTATAACTAAAATATCGGCGGCGGTAACGGCAATAGCAGCTTTTTCGAGCAAAGGTACTTCTTCGCCAAACCATACAATAAACGGGCGCAACATTGAGCCGTCGGAAGCCTTTGTTCCCAACTCAATGGGCTTTGTTCCAATGTCAATAATTTCACTTTTACTTTCATTGCAGGCTTTTGTAAGTTCGCCGTGCAGGTGAATGACGCATGAACTGCCGGCACGTTCGTGAAGATTATCGACATTTTGCGTAACAACTGTTATTTTAAAATCACTTTCAAGTCCGGCTATCAGTTTGTGAGCCATATTGGGCTGTACGCTGTCGAGCTGCAAACGTCGCTCGTTGTAAAATTTCTGTACCGTATCGGGGTTTCTGCGCCAGCCATCAATGCTCGCAACTTCCATAACATCATAGTTTTCCCAAAGTCCGTTACTGTCTCTGAATGTACTGATACCGCTTTCGGCGCTTATTCCCGCTCCCGTTAAAAATACTATATGTTTCATCTGTTTCATATCTGATTATAAACAATTTACTGTTATGCGCACAATTTATACGCAAATAAAAAATCCATGTTTTTAAGGTACAAAGGTAATGATTTTTTGTCAGACCTTGAAATCGACCGAAAATCATTTGCAATTTGAAAATTTTGCTGCAAAATAACATCTTTTTCATTTTGTTTTTTTATGAACTTTTTCAAGTTTTTCGGTAACGTTTTTTTTTTTGAAACGTGGTTTTTCTGAATTTTTTGCGGATTTAAGGTTTTATTTATAATTTTGCGGATATTTTCAAATAAAAACCTGTTAATTAATATCAAATGATCCGATGAAAGTATTGATTGTTGAAGACGAAATGGCTGCATACTCAAATTTGAGCAAAATTTTTGACGAAATCGAAGCAGACGTTGAAATAACAGGAAACACTGAAAGCGTGAGGCAAACTGTTAAACTGCTGCGAAATGCTGAAAATTTGCCCGACCTGATTTTTATGGATATTCATCTTTCCGACGGTTCTGCCTTCAATATTTTCAGCATGACAGACGTCAATATTCCGGTCGTTTTTACAACCGCATACGACGAATATGCCATCGAAGCATTCAAGGTAAACAGCATTGACTATTTGCTGAAACCTATTGAAGCCGAAGAAGTAAAACGGGCTTTGGATAAATATAACAGACTGAACGACAATAGTTTAAAACAGTATCTGCAATCAATGTCCCAAATGAAACCGAACCCGCAACCTGACGGAGATTTGGACAAATTTCCCGATAAAATCATAATAACTCAAAAGGACAAACTGATTCCGGTTTCGCTGAACAGCATTTCATATTTTTATACAACCGAAGAAAAAACAACAGCAATTCTAAATGACGGAAAATCATATATTTACAAACGAACACTCGACAGTATCATTCAATCGCTGAATCCGAAAAAATTTTTCAGAGTAAACAAACAGTTTATAATATCGAGAAAAAGTGTCGAAAACATTACGGTTTGCATTGACAACCGGCTGCTGATATCCCTGTATATCGAAACTCCCGAACGCATTTTTGTAAGCAAAAACAAGGCTGCTGAATTTAAACAGTGGCTAACATGCTGATTTTAAGCCATAATTTTTTGAATGAAAATATTCGTCTGATTTTATGCAAAAAAATAACTATCTTTGCACGATTAAAATTATGTAACATTGAATTTGAATTTTAATGTAAGGAAAATAACTTCCGCGCGGTTAAAGAAAATAACTTCTACGCGATTGAGGAAAATAACTTCTACGCGGGTAAGGACTTCATACCTTTCGTCGGTAATAAGCACCGCCCTTGTGCTGTTTTTGCTTGGCGTGGTAGGATTGCTGCTGTACAACATAAATCGCCTGCCGTCAACGCTGCGCGACCAGATTGCCGTTTCGGTAACTCTCGACGATACGCTGACAGACAAAAGTGCAATGCAGGTTCTGGCTAAAATAGAACTTAAAGAATTTGCATACAAAGTTGAATTTAAGTCGAAAGAAGACGCTGCCAACGAAATGCGTGCAGAACTTGGCAACGATTTTATCGCGCTTCTCGGCGAAAATCCATTACCGGCAAAAATTAATATCAGTATGCAAAAAAGTCATTTCACAACGGAAAAAATCGAAGACGCTATCAAAGAATTGACTGAAATAAAAGGAGTTAAAGACGCGCGTTATCAAAAGTCGCTGATGGAAACGGTTATTGACAATACAAAAAAAATCACTCTGCTAATATTTATTTTTGTAGCGTTGCTGCTTTTTGTATCTGTCTTCCTGATTAACAACACAATACGTCTGGTAATCTATTCAAAACGGTTTTTGATAAACACCATGAAACTTGTGGGAGCAAGCACAAGTTTTATCCGCACGCCGTTTCTTGCATCAAGCGTCTGGCAGGGAATGATTTCGGGATTTATTGCCATCATTATGTTGCTGGGGCTGATACTGTTTCTGCGCAACGATTTCTTTCAATTCCTTGAACTTACGGATTCAAAAATGTTTGGATTAATATTTGCCCTGATTCTGCTGCTCGGGTCGCTGATAAGTTTTGTATCAACATACATAATTGTAACAAAATATACAAAAATAAGAACCGACGATTTGTGGGAAGATTAAAAAATTGTAATAAAATAAAAATTAATATTTAATATAATATGTCGAAAACAGTAAAAAAGCAGGAAGAAACGCCTCAAAAAAACAGCGGATTTGCAATTCCGAAAGAAAATTACAAGCTGATGATCATCGGTTTGGCAATCATTGTACTTGGATTTATTTTAATGACAGGCGGCGGCGCAGACGCTCCCGACAAGTTTTATGAAGATAAATTATTCAGTTTCAGACGAATTACACTTTCTTCCATTCTGGTGGTTTTTGGTTTTGCATTTGAAATTTATGCAATTATGAAAAAACCTAAAAACAACGGCGACGATGCCGATAAAAAATAATTGAATGGACTGGTTAGATGCTCTTATTTTAGGTATTGTACAGGGACTTACAGAATTTTTACCAGTGAGCAGCAGCGGACATTTGCTGCTGTCAAAAGAAATTCTGGGAATACAAAATACTGACAATCTTACATTTGAAATAACTGTACATGCTGCTACCGTGCTGAGTACGCTGACAGTTTTTAGAAAAGATATTCTCAAACTTTTAAATGGATTGTTTAAATTTGAATACAATAAGGAAACACGGTATATACTCGCAATTCTTGTGTCCATGATTCCCGTGATGATTGTCGGGCTGTTTTTCAAGGACGAAGTTGAAAAACTTTTTGGCGAAGGCGTTATGCTTGTCGGTATAATGCTTTTAGTTACAGCCGGTTTGCTGTTTTTTTCACATATATCGAAAAATGGAAAAAAACCGATAACATACAAAAACGCATTTATAACGGGAATTGCGCAGGCATGCGCCGTTCTTCCGGGACTTTCGCGCTCCGGAGCTACAATATCTACCGGTTTAATTTTAGGTGTTGACAGAAACAGTATCGCGCGTTTTTCTTTCCTTATGGTTTTGATTCCTGTTCTGGGCGAGGCTTTTCTCGAACTTGTGAAAGGAGAATTTTCCTCAGCAGAATCGCAAATTTCAACAGTTCCGCTGATGGTCGGTTTTTTCGGAGCATACGTTTCAGGGCTGGTAGCCTGCAAATTAATGATTAAGATTGTTACACAAATCAAACTTTACTGGTTTGCAATATACTGTACAGCAGCCGGAATAGTCGCAATAGTTTATTCATTGATTTAAAACGATGCGAATACTGATTCAGCGCGTTAAAAATGCCTCTGTTTCGGTTGATGGAACAGTAATTGGGCAAATATCTTCTGGCTTATTGCTTTTTACAGGATTTGAAGAAAGCGATACGCTTGCCGATTTGGAGTATGCGGCGGCAAAAGTTTCAAAACTTCGTATTTTCAACGACAGTAACGGAATAATGAATCTTTCGATAAACGACGTTGGAGGCAAATTTCTTGTTGTCAGTCAGTTCACACTTCATGCGCAGACAAGAAAAGGAAATCGTCCGTCATACATCAGAGCCGCGCGTCCAGAAATTGCCAGCCCGTTATACGAACATTTTCTGTCGATACTTGGCAAATATTCGGAATTTGAAATACAGTCCGGCATATTTGGCGCCGACATGCAGGTTTCGTTAATCAACGACGGTCCTGTAACAATTTGGATAGATACAAAAGTCGAAAACTGAAAAATACGGGGCTGTCAAGAAAGGCACGCAGATGACGCAGATTATACGGATTTGCGCAGATAGTTTTTATATCTTCTTAAATCCGGCTTTTACAGCAATCCAGTGTATCTATCTGCAAGTTTGTACCGGCGACGTAAATTTGTCGTTCAAAAAAAAATTGTACTTTTGCATTTAAATAAAAATGTAGAAATACGTATAAAATGTTATTATATGAAAGTTTCAGGTTTCAGTTTTATTCGCAATGCCGTGAAATACGATTATCCTGTTGTTGAAGCGATTGGTTCGATACT
>JAIROW010000023.1 GCA_031257315.1 Prevotellaceae bacterium | reverse complement strand
TCTCTCTCTCTCTCTCTCTCTCTCTCTCTCTCTCTCTCTCTCTCTCTCTCTCTCTCTCTCTCTCTACAAAAATCGTGCCAAACTCGTTAAAAAACGGGCTTGTTAATAACTTTTTTTCAAAAATATTTTCTACTTTTTTCTGACACATTTCTGTAAAAAATCCGTAATATTTCCTTAACAATTACAGCGCAAAAGTATAAAATTTTATTTAATCACCAAAAAAATTGATTTTTTTTGTATTCAAATCTAATACATCATAGTTTGCCATATTATTGTTACATAAAAATAATGCGAATCAGGAGTAATGTCCTGAAAGGACAAAATTTTCACAACCGCAGGCGAGCGATAGCGTTGCCTGCGGCTTTTGTCCCAGCCAGAACACGGCTTGAAAAGCCGAACCTTCATAACCGCAGGCGAGCGCAGCGTTGCCTGCGGCTAAAAACGACAACAACTGACTGCCTGAAAGGCAGAACTCTATCGCAAAAGCATTAAAGTTTTGCCTTTCAGGCAAAGAAAAGAACGATTGTGCTACCGCAAACCGCGCTTCGCTTGTTTGCGGTTATGAAAATTTAGCCCATTCGGGCTGAAAAATTAGAGTTTAAAGTGTAGATATTAGATATTAGAGTGTAGATATTAATAATGCGAATCAGAAGTAAAAAAGTCCTGAAAGGACAAAATTTTCATAACCGCAGGCGAGCGCAGCGTTGCCTGCGGTTAAAAACGACAACAACTGACTGCCAGAAAGGCAGAACTCTATCGCAATAGAATTAACGTTTTGCCTTTCAGGCAATGATGAGAACGATTGTGCTACCGCATACCGCGCTTCGCTTGTTTGCGGTTATGAAAATTTAGCCCATTCGGGCTGAAATAACGTCTTCAACCCTTGATTCGCATATATATATATATATATTAGAATTTATGTAGATTTAAAACGGGGACGCACAATCCGTCCCAACACGGAGCAATCGCAGGGTCGCGATAAATCGCGACCCTGCGATTGCTCCGATGCGCACTGCCATCTTTGCCGTTTTACCGTTCTTCCAAAAAAATCCGCTTTTTAACCCGTTTTAAAAATAAATCAGCTTTATAACGGCATATTTAACATTCGGAATAACAGTCGATTGGAATATGCGGATTTGAATTTGGGCAAAATGTCTTATCTTTGTCGAAAAATTGCAAATTATGGGACGTGTATTATCCGTAGATTATGGAAGAAAACGTGTAGGTTTGGCAGTTACCGATCCTTTGAAGATAATTGCGAACGCACTGGACGCCGTTCATCCCGACAGGGCTGTGGATTATATCGAAAAATATATGCAAAGAGAAGATGTGGATACTATTGTTGTCGGGTTGTCGAAAAATCTTGACAACAGCGACACAGAACTGATGCAGTTCGTCAGACCGTTTGTAAAAAAATTAGAGAAATTCAATTTGCCCATTGTATGGGTTGACGAAAGATTTACGTCGAAAATGGCTGCACACGCAATGGTTGCTGCCGGCATTAAAAAGTCGGACAGAAGAAAAAAGGAAAATACTGACAAGGTCAGCGCTGTGATAATTTTGCAGTCGTATCTTGATTCCATTGTCAATAAATAAGGAATTAGCGTATTTTATAATTATTATTAAAAAATGATATTGCCGATATATTTGTACGGTTCAAATTGCCTGCGAAGGAAAAACGAACCTGTAAGCAGAGATTTTCATGAGCTAAAGCAGCTTGTTTCAGATATGTATGAAACAATGTACCATGCCGAAGGCTGCGGTATTGCCGCCCCTCAGGTGGGGCTGGCGCTCAGGCTGTTTGTTGTTGACGCCAACGACCTTGCCGACGATTACGTCGAGGCAAAGGGATTTAAAAAAGTGTTTGTAAATCCCGAAATTCTGGAAATTTCAGGAGAACCCTGGCTGTACAGGGAAGGCTGCCTCAGTATCCCCGAATTTAGAGAAGATATTGTACGCAAAAGCATTGTGAAAATAAAATATTTCGACGAAGATTTTAACGAATATACCGAAATTTATGGTGGAATTATTGCGCGAATTATTCAACACGAATATGACCATCTCGAATCGGTACTGTTTCCCGATTTGCTTTCGCAGTTGAAGAAAAAAATGGTAAAAAAGAAACTTGACCGTATAAAAACCGGCAAGGTCAGACCGCACTACGCTTCAAAGTTCGATTGACGCACATGCAAACAGTAACGCTGACAACCGACTGGGCTAATAACGCTTACAGTCTCAAAACTAAAATGGACATCAACGTTCCGACAGTATATACCGTCGGCGATTACTATGTTGCTCAACTCAAAGGCGTTCTGCGCCGGCTATCCGACAGCGTCGATATTATAGATATAAGTCATTCCATACAGAGTTTCAATTCGATGCAGGCGGGTTACGTTTTGCGAAACGTCTATTCGTTTTTTCCCGAAGGAACAATACATTTGATAGGCGTAAACAGCGAACCGTCGGCAAAAAACAGATTTGTGATTGTCTGGCACAACGGACATTATTTTGTGGGCGCAAACAACGGCGTTTTCAGTATGATTTTTGACGAAGTTCCGAAAGAAGTTTACGAACTTGAACCCGAAAAAAATCTGTCGGGATTTGCGGCGCTCACACTGTTTGCCGCCGCCGTCGAAAATATTATGGAAAAAAGGGAACTTTCGACGTTTGCAAACAAAACGGAAATCAGACGCAAGGCGCCTCCCGCCGCAACGTTCGACAATAACTGCATCAACGGCAGAGTTGTATTTATCGACAATTTCGGCAATTTGTTTACCAATGTCAGCCACGATATTTTTACGAAAATTGCAAAGGGACGGAATTTCCAAATATCGGTCAGAGACATTACAATAACCTGTCTGTCGCAGTATTACGACGATGTTGAAAAAAACAAATATCTTGCAATGTTCAATTCGGCGGACATTCTCGAAATCGCAATGCGGGAATCGAACCTTGCTCAAAAAAAAGGAATACCGGTAAACGAAAACATAAAAATCGAGTTCGGAAACCTGTTTTATTAAACCGTAAATCAGATAAAATTAAAAATTTTACAGTAAAAAAACTGCCGCTTGCATAAATAATTATATATTTGATAAACAGATGGTTAACGAACAGATTTTGTTGTTTTTGTCGCCCGAAAAATACGTCCTGACAAAAAGATTTTTTTTTGAAATTATTGAGATATTGAAAAAAAAACTAACTTTGCATTTCGTTTTTTCAGCGCAAATAGACGCAAAAAGACATTTATATGATTAAAAATGAATTAATTAAAGATATTTTTCAAAAACCATGCAGGCAAAAGGGTTTATAAAATTTGTGGCATTATTGTGTTTTCTGGCAAGCGTATGGATGCTTTCCTTTACCTTTGTAACCGGAAATATAGAAAAAAATGCAAAAATCGAAGCAACAGACGCATCAGGCGTTGTTGACGAAGTTAAAGAGGCAGAAATTTTACGTAATAAAAGAAACGAAAAAGTATGGCTCGGATACACATACAAGGAATGTAAGGACAAGGAATTAAGTCTTGGACTGGACTTGAAGGGTGGTATGAACGTTATGATGGAAATTTCTATCCCCGAAGTAATCAAATCCCTTGCGAATCAGAGTATTGACGCGACTTTTGTTAAAGCGGTAGAAACCGCGCAGGAGAAAGAAAAATCCTCAACTTCGGATTTTCTTACTTTATTTGAACAGTCGTGGAACGAAATAGAACCGGGAGGAAGAATGTCCCGCATATTTGCAGTTTACGGCTCTGACAGAATTAAGGCGGAATCGACCAACAGCGAGGTAATGTCCATACTTAGACTAAAAGCGGAAGAAGCCGTAGCCGGTTCGTTCAAAGTTTTGCGCAAACGCATAGACCGTTTTGGCGTAACCGCGCCGAACATTCAAAGGTTAGGTTCTTCAAACAGAATTTTTATCGAACTTCCCGGAGTAAAAGAAACCGAGCGCGTTCGCAAACTGTTACAGGGAACTGCAAGTCTTGAATTTTGGGAAACCTACGAAAATTCGGAAATAATCCGGTATCTGGAACAGGCTAACGCCGAAATAAAAGCAATCATTGACGAAGAAAAAAAGGCGTCAGGCTCTGAAACTGTCAAGGATTCCATAATCGCTGAAAATATTGTCGATACGGCTTTAACAGTTGCGACAGATGTAACGCCGACAGATGATTCTGCCGCGCTGACAGCTCTCTCAGATTCACTGCAAATATCGTCCGATTCTGTCATAATGGCAAACAACCCACTGTTCGCAATACTTTCTCCGATGTTTTCGCAGGAAGGCAGAGTAATGAAAGGACCAGTTATCGGGTATGTTTCCTCCGACAATATTGAAAAAGTCGATAAATGGCTTTCGCACCCGCGCGTAAAAAATCTGTTCCCTGTCGATTTCAGACCGATGTGGGGAATTAAAGCAGTGGACAAAGGCGAAACAACATATCAGCTTTTCGCAATAAAATCAACCGCCGACGGTATTCCGCAACTTGATGGAGAACAGATTTCGGAAGCGATGGTAACCAACGACCCGCGCGAAGGTTACGGAGTTTCGATGAACATGAAAAACGAAGGCGTCGATATATGGGCAAGACTCACAGCTCAAAACATTGACAGGTGCATTGCTATTGTTCTCGACGGATATGTTTATTCAGCTCCCGTTGTCAGAGGCGAAATCAAAGGCGGCAATTCACAGATAACCGGCGGCTTCACATCGACGGAAGCTACCGACCTTTCAAACGTATTAAGTTGCGGAAAAATGTCCGCTCCGGCAAAAATCATTCAGGAAGCAATTGTAGGACCGTCTCTGGGACAGGAATCAATAAACGCAGGATTTTTATCCTTCATTCTGGCATTCATACTTGTGCTGGTTTACATGTGGATATATTACAGCACCGCAGGTATGACCGCCAATATCGCTCTGCTTAGCAACGTATTGCTGCTTTTCGGCGTTCTGACTTCATTCGGAGCCGTTCTGACGCTGCCCGGAATTGCAGGTATAGTGCTGACGATGGGTATGGCAGTGGACGCAAACGTAATTATATATGAACGTATCAAGGAAGAACTGCGGCTGGGAAAAAGCTTGAAAATGGCTGTCTCCGAAGGATACAAACACGCCATGTCCGCAATTCTCGACGGGCAGATAACCACATTCCTTATGGCTATTGTGCTGTTTGCCACCAGTTCAGGTCCTGTGCAGGGTTTTGCAACCACTCTCGGAATTGGTATCATTACATCGCTTGTAACTTCAATATTCATCTCGCGTCTGGTAGTTGAATGGATGCTTGCCAGAGAAATGGGGCTGAAATTCGGTAACAAATTTACATTCCGCGTTCTGGAACATTCTTCGTTTAACTTCCTCAGACTGCGCAAAAAAGCGTATGTTCTGTCGATAATTATCTGTCTTGTCGGCGTAGTATTCATGTTCACGAAAAAATTCAGTCTTGGCGTGGATTTTGCAGGCGGACGCGCTTATGTCGTCAGATTCGACAATGAAATAAGCGTCGAAGAAGTCCGTCAAAACATTGCCGAAATGTTCGACGCATCAGCCGAAGTTAAACAGTACGGACCTGCAAATCAGTTGAGAATCACCACAAAATATAAAATTGAGGACAAGTCAGACGAAGTTGACAGAGAAGTTACCGAAAAATTATACTCGGCAGTAAACAAATCGTTCAAAAACGAACTGTCTTACGGCGATTTTATTTCGACGCAGGAAAACCCCTACGGCATAATAAGTTCCGAAAAAGTCGAAGCAACGATTGCCTACGACATGCAGGTAAATTCCGTAATCGCTATTTTGCTCACTCTGTTAATCATATTCCTGTATATTGCGTTCAGGTTCAACAGCTGGAGCTGGGGTACGGGTGCGGTTATAGCCATGGCTCACGACGCTTTGCTTACCATTGCGCTGTTCTCCGTCTGCGCCGGATTAGTGCCGTGGTCAATGGACATAGACCAGCACTTTATTGCCGCAGTACTGACAGTTATAGGTTATTCGATTAACGATACGGTGATTATATTCGACCGCATACGCGAAAACAAAACACTGTATCCCAAACGCGACTGGCAGGAACTGATTAACGACGCCATTAATTCTACTTTGATGCGAACAATCAATACTTCCGGTACAGTGCTGGTGGTTCTGATTGCCATATTCATTTTTGGCGGCGAAACAATACGCGGATTCTCGTTCTCGCTGACTTTCGGTATTCTTGTCGGGGTATATTCGACGGTATTTATCGCCATACCTCTTTCATACGAATTAATCATGAAACAGGAAAAAAAGAAGCGTCAACAGGAGAAAGACAAAGACAAAAAAACAGAAAAAAGTTTATACAAAAAATAATTATTAATCTTTTCAACTAATGAATGGTATTCGGTTTGTATATAATTCTGTAACTTGTCGAAAATTCCATTTCAGTTTGATTTTAGTTTGTTTCATAATGAAGGCTGTCTTAACAAAGGCAGCCTTCAATTTTTTTTGATTTTTGTTTATACTTTGCATATATAGTAAAAAATGATTTGAAAAATTTTTACTATATCAATACTGTAAAAAGCGCTAACATAACTGATGTTTTTGTTAATGTCTCAAATTGACTGAATATTACCGTCAGGGAGGATTACAAAAGTTCAATTCACATAATTACAGAATTTTCATGATTAACATATAAATCAGTAACTAATGCAAATCAGGAGTTAAAATGTCCCGACGGGACAAAATTTTCATAACCGCAGGCGAGCGATAGCGTTGCCTGCGACTAAAAACGACAACAATAGACTGTCTGAAAGGCAGAACTCTATCGCAAAAGAATTAAAGTTTTGCCTTTCAGGCAATGATGTGAACTATTGTGCTACCGCATACCGCGCTGCGCTTGTATGCGGTTATGAAAATTTAGCCCATTCGGGCTAAAAAACGTTTTCAACCCTTGATTCGCATAACTAATTTAATCTGGTAAAAAATAGCCGTTCCAGAATTTCCCGCAGGGAAATCATCTCAATAGAAAAAAACCGCAATTGTCAATTGTCAATTATCAATTAAGACGACGGCGGTTAAAAATGCGTCTCGTCCATACTGCAGCCGCAGCCATTATCCAGCGCGGGACAAGCATCCACCACAAGCCTGCGCCGATTGACAGAAACAGTGAAATGTCTTCGATATTGCTGTGCGATACTGCAATATGATGATTTAGCAAATCAATATCCCTTTTACTGACTTTTCCGCTTTTGGCTTCCTCAATCATAACGGCTGCTCCGTATGCCAGTCCAAGCACGTTTGCAACTATCCACAAAAACGAGGTTTTGGCTGGCAGTCCGAATATTTTGAGTATTGGACGCATAATTTTCGACATTATGCGAATTATGCCAAATTCGGCGAGCAGACGCTGTAATATGTTAAGAAACAGTATCAGAAAAAACATTTTCAGGATTAATTTTCCGGTTGTAACAACCCAGTTTAACGCGACGGTTGCTATTGGCGCAACAGAATGGTTAACAGGCTGATTTATCGAAACTTCCTGCGACGGCAACAGCAAATTCAGTACAAAAGCTGAAAGTATTGCTGCAAATGTGCGTAACAGTATCATTCTCAGAGGTGAAGAACCTGTTTTTTGCTGAACGGCGGTTTCGATAATCATATTGTGGGCGCACAGACACATTACCGCAAGAATTGTAATCGAGCGAATATCAAGGTTAAGCGTTACAATCACAGCTATAGCCGAATAAATATTTACGAAATACGCCGAAATAAATACCAGAGCCGATTCTCCGGGCAGTCCGGCAAGTCCGAATACGGGATTCAGCAATCTGGCAAACAAATCGACAGCGCCAAAATACTGTAACACATTTATAGCAAACGAAATAATGACTGTCAGCCGAATCATCCACCATGCAGTCTTCAACGCCGGATTGATGGCTGATTTGACAGCCATCGCCGCTTTCAGCGATATTTGATTCATTTAGCCTGAACGGTCGAAATAAATATGTCGTTCATTGTGGGAATCAACTCGCGATACTCGACAATTTCTACTTTCGACAAAATATCAGCCAGCAGTTTGTTTCCTTTCATCGAACGGACTTTTATTTCTGCCGTACCGTTTTCTTTTTCCGATTTCTCAACAAGTTCGTTTTCGCCTTCAATAAACGGCTGTATGCTGAAAATTGAGCCTCTGAAAATGATTTTGTAAAGATTTGAACCGTAGCTGCGCCTCACTTCGTCGATATTACCTTGCAGCACGCATTTCGATTTGTTTATCAAAGCAATATCATCGCAAAGTTCTTCGACGGACGCCATGTTGTGGGTAGAAAAAATTATTGTAGAGCCTTTCTCTTTCAGCTTCATGATTTCATCTTTGATAATCTGGACGTTAATCGGGTCGAAACCGCTGAAAGGTTCATCAAGAATCAAAAGCGCCGGTTCATGAATTGCCGTAATGATAAACTGTATTTTTTGCGCCATTCCTTTCGACAATTCTTCGACTTTTTTGTTCCACCAGCCCTGTATATTCAATTTTTCAAACCACGATTTTAGCTTCGTAAGAGCATCGTGCCTCGACAATCCTTTCAATTGAGCAAAGTACAGAGCCTGTTCGCCGACTTTCATTTTTTTATACAGTCCCCGTTCTTCGGGTAAATAGCCAATATGCTGTATATCAGCGGCAGCCATCGGTTTACCATCGAACAGCAGAGAGCCGGAGTCGGGCGCCGTTATTCTGTTTATTATTCTGATAAGCGTAGTTTTTCCCGCTCCGTTAGGTCCCAGCAGTCCGAAAATATTGCCTTTACGAACGGCAATACTGACATTATCAAGCGCTAAAGTGTCTGCATACTGTTTTACAACACTGTTTGTTTCAAGTATATACATGATACGTATAAAATCTTAAATTTTCAAGATGCAAATATAATCAATTAGACAAGAGTACAAAACTGATTCATAAAACGATTTGAAATACAGTTGTTTCCATTGCAAATATCATACATTTTGTCGCCTGCCTGCTTTTATTTTTATGTATTTAACGGTCAGTTGTTAAATTTCCGCAGCGAAATTAAATCAATAGAAAACATGTTTTTCCTCAACGCCGGAAAACATGTTGCCAAAAAAATTCATTCGATAAATGGACTTGTTTCATTAAATACTGTATTAATTTTTATGATGTATAAATAGCGCCCGCAAGATTATCAATTATCAATTATTTATCGGATTTATTGTCCGAAAAATAAATCAAATCCGCTTTCCTGTACCCACCGCAGTGTCCGATAATAGACGTTTAAATTCAAGCTGCCGCTGTACGGGATATAGCAGCTTAATCCGCAAAAGCTGTCGATTGTGAACATATCTAAAAAATAATCCG
>JAIROW010000153.1 GCA_031257315.1 Prevotellaceae bacterium | reverse complement strand
CTGTAAGGCAAAACTTTAATGCTTTTGCGATAGAGTTCTGCCTTTCAGGCAGTCGGTTGTTGTCGTTTTTAGCCGCAGGCAACGCTATCGCTCGCCTGCGGTTATGAAAATTTTGTCCCTGCGGGATATTTTAACTCCTAATTAGCATAATTAATATATCAGTCATTGAATTTGATTTTTTCTGCAAGAAAAAGAAATATCCGTTACAGAAACAACAGACTGAAACTGCTGTTTTCAAAAAGTCTTTTGTGGATTTTCAAAAAATTCGATTAACTTTGCAGCCGTAAAAATTATGATTATGGACAGGAAACGTAATGCAATATCTTCATTTATAGAAAAATACTTCCTGCATTTCAATGCCGCCACAGTGGTTGATGCGGCTAAGGCATACGAAAAATGTTTGGAATCGGGACAAAAAATGATGATAACCTTAGCCGGAGCAATGAGTACCGCTGAACTGGGAAAACTTCTGGCAGAAATGATTCGTCGGGACAAGGTGCAGATAATCACATGCACAGGCGCCAATCTCGAAGAAGATATAATGAATCTCGTCGCTCACAAAAGTTACAGACGGGTTCCTCATTACAGAGATTTAACTCCGCAGGACGAGTGGTCGCTGCTCGAAAAAGGTCTTAACCGCGTTACAGACACCTGTATCCCAGAAGAAGAGGCTTTCCGTCGATTGCAAAAACATATTCATGCACAGTGGAAAAAAGCCGAAAACAGCGGAGAACGCTTTTTCCCGCACGAATATATGTATAAAATGCTCTTGTCGGGCGACTTGAAACAGTATTACGAAATTGACCCTGCCGACAGCTGGATGCTTGCCGCAGCAGAAAAAAATCTGCCCATTATTGTACCGGGCTGGGAAGATTCCACTATGGGAAATATCTTTGCATCATACTGTATAAAAGGCGATTTGAAACCTTCGACCATGAAATCGGGTATCGAATACATGACACGGCTTGCCGACTGGTACACAAAAAATTCATCGCAGGGAGTAGGCTTTTTCCAGATTGGCGGAGGAATTGCAGGCGATTTTCCGATTTGCGTAGTGCCGATGCTGTATCAGGATCTGGAAATAGAAACAACGCCATTTTGGAGTTACTTTTGCCAAATCTCCGATTCTACAACAAGTTACGGTTCCTATTCGGGAGCTGTTCCCAACGAAAAAATTACATGGGGAAAACTTGGCGTCGATACTCCAAAGTTCATAATAGAGTCGGACGCAACAATTGTGGCGCCGCTTATATTTGCATGGCTTTTAAATATGTAATTAAAACAGTTTTATAATTTATATTTCATTAGATGAAAACATTTTTATTTATTGGTAGTTTAGGTGCCGGAGAAATTATAGGCATTGCACTTCTGGTACTGGTATTTTTCGGCGGAAAAAAGATACCGGAACTTATGCGCGGCTTGGGAAAAGGCGTGAAAAGTTTCAAGGACGGAATGAAAGGTATTGAAGACGAAATCAACGCCTCCATCGACGAAGACAAAGCTCCAAAAATTGCAGAAAAAACTTCGGAATCAGATAAATGACCGGCTATTGGCGCGGATTTTAAAATTTTGAAGCATGAAAGTACTCATTGTTGATGATGAAAAAAGTATTCGAAATTCGTTAAAAGATATATTGGAGTACGAAAATATCGAATCGGTTACGGCTGAAAACGGAACTGCGGCTTTGAATTTGTTGCAGAAAAACGTTTTCGACCTGATATTCTGCGATATTAAAATGCCGGGTATGGACGGTATCGAAGCTCTTGAAAAATTTCAGAAACAAAACCCCGATATTCCGGTGGTAATGATTTCGGGACACGGAAATATTGATACAGCTGTTGAATGTATCAAAAAAGGCGCTTACGATTTTATCGAAAAACCTTTGGATCTCAACAGAATACTTATAACATTGCGTAATGCTACCGACAAAACGGCGCTAATAAAAGAAACAAAAAAATTACAGCGCAAAGTACTGAAAACCGGCGATATTGTTGGAAAATCGGACGCGATAAAAAAAGTGAACGATATTATAGACAGGGTTGCCCCAACAGACGCCCGAATTTTAATAACAGGTCAAAACGGAACAGGCAAAGAACTGGTAGCCCGACGGTTATACGAAAAAAGCAATCGGGCTTCTGGAGCGTTTGTTGAAGTCAACTGCGCGGCAATACCTTCTGAATTGATTGAAAGCGAACTTTTTGGACACGAAAAAGGTTCGTTCACTTCGGCTGTTAAGCAGCATAAGGGAAAGTTTGAACAGGCGAACGGCGGAACACTTTTTCTCGACGAAATCGGAGATATGAGTCCCGCTGCTCAGGCTAAAGTCCTCAGAGCATTGCAGGAACATAAGGTTCTAAGAGTTGGCGGCGATAAAGACATCAGTGTCGATGTGAGAATTATAGCCGCAACAAACAAAAATCTTCGCGAAGAAATTGAAAAGGGAAATTTCAGAGAAGACCTTTATCACCGTCTCAGCGTTATTGTTATACAGGTTCCGTCGCTCAACGAACGCAAAGAAGACATTCCGCTTCTGGCAGAACATTTTATCCGCGAAATATGCGAAGAATACGGTATGCCGAAAAAACTGATTACAAAAACAGCTGTCAACGAACTTCAAAAATTGAACTGGACGGGAAATATTCGAGAGTTCCGTAACCTTATCGAAAGACTTATGATACTGTGCGATAAAACAATAGACGCAAAAGACGTGCAAAATTATGCCACGCCGCTGTTTTCATAACAGACTTTTATATTAGAATTGTATGTTGTTGATTTAAATATGATATTTTGAAAGTATCAAACTGGCTTTTAGCCAGTTTTTTTATACCTGTATGTCAACGATATGTGAAAGAAACAGAAAAGATTGAGATTGCCTGAAATATGTTGCATCATTTTGTAAATGGCGCAATAGAGTTTATGTAAATTTAATTGAGTATATACTGGCTGAAAGCCAGTATTTTCATAACCGTATGTCGTTTGACATACGGACAAACATAATCCCAAAAAACTGGCTGAAAGCCAGAACTC
>JAIROW010000213.1 GCA_031257315.1 Prevotellaceae bacterium | reverse complement strand
GGAAACTTACTCCTGTACTGCATTATCTTTGCTCCACAACAGGAAGATAATAATCAATATTTACTATATCTTTCTGTTTCAATAAATTTTCTATGTTTTATAACAGGAATTTTATTAACTGTCATCGAAAAAAGAAAAAAACAGGAATTGCCGTCTGACTGACAATATAATTATTTTGAGAGCCATAAATGAATAACTTACTTAGAATTAATAAATCCCCTTATTTCTGGTCAATGTGCTTGATAATGGGGTTGTTTGCTTTTGCGAACAGAAAATTCCTGTTTACCGATCAGCTATATTATGACAAATTAGGCGAACAGCTTACAGCAGAGCAAATCCAATATGTAATAGCTTCTCAAAATGTCTGGTGGAAACAAATTATCGGGTATGCGATTATCCCGCTGATTGTCATTATTCGTGTGCTTTATACTGCTTTCTGTCTGCATATTGGGAATCTTGTACAGGAATATCGCTGGAAATTCAGTTCGCTGTATAATATTTCGCTTAAAGCCGACGCTGTTTTTTGCCTAAACAGTATTTTTAATTTTTATTATTACGCTTTTATTCAGCCACCTCAAGCGGTAGATGATTTAAGCGTTAATTTTTTGTCGCTTTTGAGATTAACAGGCAAAAAAAATATTCCCGACTGGCTTATTTTCGCTTACAATTCAATTAATATTTTTGAATTAATGTATGTAATTTTACTGATTATGCTTGTTAAAACATGTTTCAAGATAAATTACTGGAAATCAATTGTTTTTGTTTTTCTGACTTATTGCATAGGTAATTATTTGTACATAGTTGGTTTGACATTTTTATATTTGTATTTAAGCTGATTATGAAGAAAAAACACATATCGGTTATCTGTATTTTGTGCAGTTTTATATGTTTTTCAATAGTTTTGATGATACGGTTGATTCAAAAAAAAGACATTCAGAAAGCTGCTATTCAAACAATTCCTGCTTTTTCACTGCCCGACGTCAACGGGCAACAGTTTACAGAAAGATCTTTGCAAAAACATACGCCAACTTTGTTTTTATTTTTCGATCCCGAATGTGAAAACTGTAAAGAAGAGTTTAAGCAAATTAATATTTATCGCGATTCTTTTCCAGACTGTCAGATGGTATTTGTTTCCACCTTGCCGGAAAATATGATTTTAGATTTTCTGGAAAGGATTGATTTTCAGCCGTCTGCCAATATGTTTTTCCTGCGCGACATAAAGGCTGAATTAATGCAAACAATTGATGTAAAAGGCGTGCCTTCTGCATTGATTTACGACAAAAATGGGAAATTAATAAAAAATTATGCCGGACAGGTAAAAATTGAAACACTAATAAAATATTTATCAGATTGAAAACCAGTTATAAAAAAATCTTTACTCGCCAGCACAGCGAATTTGCCTGTGGTTTGGCTTGTATGAGCATGATAATCAAATATCATGGCGGCAATGTCCGTCAAGAAGATTTGCGCAGTATCAGCGGAACAACTCTGCAAGGCACAACTCTACTTGGCTTGTATCAAGCTGCCGAAAAACTGCATTTCGCTCCCGAAGCATACGAGGCTGAAACGGATTCTCTAAAATCCTTAAAGTCCCCCGTTATCCTCCATGTTATCAAGGATAAACGGCTGGAACATTATATTGTTTGCTTCGGTTTTGAAAACGAAAAATTCATTATCGGCGATCCTGCCGAAAATAATATAACTTACATGCCGGAATCGGAATTAAATGCGGTATGGCAGTCCAAAGCTCTGTTGCTGCTGCAACCGGCTGCCGGTTTTGTAAAAAGCGATTCCGAAAAAAAGGAAAAATACGAATGGTTGAAAAGACTTGTACGCGAAGATATTGCCATATTAACCGTTGCATTTGTGCTGGGACTTGTTATTTCCGTTTTGGGTCTGGCGACGGCAGTATTTTCACAAAAACTTATTGACGATTTGATTCCATCGGGCAATTATCGTAAAGTATTGACTGGTATTTTGCTGTTTTTCATACTGTTACTTGCTCGAAGCGGCTTGGATTTTTTACGCGGTATTTTCATGCTGCGTCAAACGCGCGATATGAATAACCGTTTGATTGACCGCTTTTTTTCTAAGATACTTTATTTGCCCAAAACATTTTTCGACAGTACGAAAACCGGCGAAATAATAACCCGCATGAACGATTCGCGACGTATTCAACAAACTCTTTTGTATATTGTTGGCGGAGTATTGATAGAGGCGTTAACGCTTTTGTTTGCAATTTGTTACCTCTTGATTTATTCATGGCAAATGGCGCTTATTGCATTGGGCTGTATGCCGTTTTTTGCCTTGCTGGTTGTGCTTTATAACCGAAAAATCATTGATGGACAACGGAATGTGATGGTTTCCAGCGCCGCAACCGAAGGTATGCTGATTGATTTTATACAAGGCGTGAATGATATTAAAAATGCTAACAGGCAAGCTGTTTTTAAACAGTCAATTCAAATAATGTATGGACTGTTCCAGCAGTTCGGATACAAACTTGGCGTGTTAGGCTCTCAATATGGACTTATTGCCCAGATTATCAGTACTGTTACATCTGTTTCGCTGATTATATTTGGCGTTTCCAGAGTTTTGAGCGAACAGCTGACTTTGGGCGAATTAATGGCGATTATAACCATTGGCGGTATTATTATTTCCTCTACTGCAAGTCTTTCTGGCGTAAATATCCGCTTGCAGGAAGCAGGAATCGCTTTTGAACGTTTCTACGAATTTCTGAAAGCCAAGCCTGAGTTTGAGGCGACCGGTGCAGAG
>JAIROW010000206.1 GCA_031257315.1 Prevotellaceae bacterium | reverse complement strand
ATGTCAGGTCATATTTTGGGTCTAAATATCGTTGCATAATAAATTAATTAAAAAAAAACAAAATAAACCGCAAAAATAGTAATTATTTTGGAAATCTGAAAATCGGGTGCGTTGCGAATTTATAGAATTACAGAATTTTCAAAATTTACAGAAATTCCTGCAAAAATTTAAATGTAGTAACATTAGAAAAATTTTAATTTTGTTCAAAAGAAATTTAACACGAAAAAAATTTTCTTTTTTTTCCACAGGCTGGGCGACAGCTTGATTTTGCGTCAAATATGTTTTGTTCTCGCCAATTCAAGAAAAAATTGTATCTTTGCGGAATAAATTAGTAATAAACAGATATTACTTTATGAACATTTTTGAAATAAAAAAATACGGTACGGGAAAGAGCGGCGTCAGCATTGGCAATCGCTTGATTTCAACGGTGTTTACATTTGTAATAGTCTGTAAATTACAGCGTAAAAACAGAAATTTTATATATAATAATATTTTAATTTATTGTAGGTATGAAGTATGAACTTATTCAGAAATCGTATGAAATAGCGAAAGAACGCTATGCGGGCGTCGGCGTGGATGCAGATAAGGCGCTGGACGAATTGCAGCAGATTTCCATCTCGATCCATTGCTGGCAAGCCGACGATGTTACCGGCTTTGAAAACCTTGGCAATCTGGGCGGTGGTGGAATACAAGCCACCGGAAACTATCCGGGCAAGGCGCGGAACATTGACGAAATCCGTCAAGATGTAGAAAAAGTATTAACTTTGGTTGCCGGCAGTCATCGGCTGAACCTGCACGCTATTTACGGCGATTTTCAGGGGAAAATTGTTGACCGTAATCAGATTGAACCTGCGCATTTTGCCGGCTGGATGCAGTGGGCAAAGGAAAAAGGATTGAAACTGGATTTTAATTCCACTTCTTTCGGACATCCTAAAAGCGGCGACCTTACGCTGGCAAATCCTGACAAATCAATTCGTGATTTCTGGATTGAACACACACAGCGCTGCCGGTCAATTTCCGAAGAAATGGGAAAATTCCAGAACGATCCCTGTATCATGAACCTCTGGATACACGACGGTTCCAAAGATTTTACAGTTAACAGATTGAAATACCGGCAGATACTTGAACAGTCGCTTGATGCAGTTTTCGCGCAGAAATATCTCAACATGAAAGACTGTATCGAAGCCAAACTGTTCGGTATTGGACTTGAAAGCTATACTGTCGGTTCGTATGATTTTTATCTGGGTTACGGCGCAAAAAAACAGAAAATCGTTACGCTGGACACAGGTCATTTCCATTTGACCGAAAGCATTGCCGACAAGATTTCTTCGCTGCTGCTGTTTACGCCGGAAATCATGCTGCACGTTAGCCGTCCAATTCGCTGGGATTCTGACCATGTAACGATTTTAAACGACGACGTAACCGAGCTGGCAAAAGAAATTGTCCGTGCCGAAGCTCTTGATCGCGTGCATATCGGTTTGGATTATTTCGACGCATCGATCAACCGTATAGGCGCTTACGTTGTAGGTATTCGCGCTACGCAAAAAGCCTTCCTGCAAGGTTTGCTGGAACCGATTACCAAACTGCGCGAGTATGAGGAAAATGGTCAGTATTTTGAACGTCTTGCACTGCTCGAAGAAGCCAAAGGATTGCCGTGGAATGCCGTCTGGGATTATTTCTGCCTGAAAAACGGTATTGCCGTCGGCGAAAAATATATTGCTGAAATTCAACAGTATGAAAAAGATGTAACGGGCAAAAGAGTGTAGTTGTTAGTTTATGGGCAGGATAAGTATTGCGAAGGATAAGAGTTTTATTATTTGCAGTACGTATTGTTATGTTATGTTATACAAATTGTCGGGTGATGAATGGAAAGAGTTTGTTTTAAACTCGCAGTTATTGCAGGATAGAACTTCAATCAGAGTAATATCAGCGCTGAATTGTATTCATAAACTTGCAATTGCCCAGAAAGAATGTGGTGAAATTCTTTACTGAATTGATTTACTGAAAAAAATGGAAGATTAAAAAAGTTCCAAATACAAGTCAATTTATAAAGATGGAAATGAATTGTTATAAGTAATTCGCAGCATCGTTATCACATCACATCAAAACATAACTTCTAACTCATGATTTATAACTCATAATTAAAAAAAAGTATTATGAATGCATTATTAGGTTTGTTAATTATTGCAGTCGGCAGTTTCGGACAGTCAAGTTCATACGTGCCGATTAAAAAGGTAAAAAAATGGTCGTGGGAAAGTTTCTGGCTTACACAGGGCGTTTTTGCATGGCTGGTTTTCCCGTTAATCGGCGCATTTCTGGCTGTCCCCGAAGGCGGCAGTCTTGTGCAGATTTTGTCCACTGATACCTCGGCGGCTTTGAGCGCTGTTGGTTTTGGCGTTCTATGGGGTATTGGCGGGCTTACTTTCGGGTTAAGTATGCGGTATCTTGGAGTAGCGCTCGGTCAGTCAATTGCGCTCGGAACATGTTCTGCTTTCGGCACGGTTATCCCTGCCATAATGAAAGGAACTGACCTGTTTCACAGCGACGGATTAATTCTTCTGGTAGGCGTATGTATCACTGTCGCAGGTATTGCCATTATTGGATTTGCGGGGTATCTGCGTTCGCAAAACATCTCGGAAGAAGCAAGAAAAAAAGCAGTTAAAGATTTTGCTTTGACAAAAGGACTTTTTGTCGCACTGCTTGCTGGCGTAATGAGCGCGTGCTTTGCTCTGGGACTCGAAGCCGGCAAACCGCTGTCTGTAGCCGGCGCTAATGATTTATTTAAAACATTGCCTGCAACTTTAATGGTTACATGCGGCGGATTTCTTACAAATGCAGTTTACTGCCTGTTTCAAAATGCTAAAAACAGGACGTTCTGCGATTATGGAAAATCAAGCCTGTTAGTGAATAACCTGTTATTTTGCGCACTGGCGGGACTGTTGTGGTATTCGCAGTTTTTCGGTCTTGGCGTAGGCAAAAGTTTTCTCGATTCCGACAGTATCATGATGGCTTTTTCGTGGTGTATTCTCATGTCTTTGAACGTACTGTTCAGCAACGTATGGGGCGTTATTCTCAAAGAGTGGAAAGGTTCGGGAAACAAAACAGTTACGGTTCTTGTTGTCGGGTTGATGATTTTAATTTTTTCAGTTGTTTTTCCCGAACTGTATAAGACAGTTATAAATGTATAATACCCGAATTATTGGATTTATTTTAAAACATTACTTTAATATTGTCAAGATGAAAAAATTTTTCTTACTTGTTTTTATTTCGGTTGGATTTATAACCGGAAGAATTTATTCGCAGGATTACAAAAATCCAAAACTTCCCGTCGAACAGCGGGTCGAGAACCTCATGAGCCTCATGACGCTCGAAGAAAAAGTCAACCAGTTGCAGAGTCAGCTCACTTTTTTGCACGAA
>JAIROW010000176.1 GCA_031257315.1 Prevotellaceae bacterium | reverse complement strand
AACATTGAACACATTGATAAACAGATAGAAGGACTGGAATTTGTATTTATCGAACTTCCAAAATTCAAGCCAAAAAACCGCGCAGAAAAGAAACTGCATGAACTGTGGCTACGTTTTTTAACCGAGATAAACGGGAAGACGGAAAAAGTCCCTGTCGAGCTGATGGAATGTGCTGAAACAAAGGAGGCAGTGCGCTACATGGAAGTTGGCGCATATTCGCATGAACAATTGCAGCTATACGACAAACTGCGAATTGCAAAAATGACAGCTAAAAGTTTTGTAGATGACGCAATAGACGAAGGTCTTGCGAAAGGTCTTGCGAAAGGTCTTGAAGAAGGTATTGCAAAAGGTCTTGAAGAAGGTATTGCAAAAGGTCTTGAAGAAGGTATTGCGAAAGGTCTTGAAGAAGGTCGTGCGGAAGGTATTGCAAAAGGTCTTGAAGAAGGTCGTGCGGAAGGTATTGCAAAAGGTCTTGAAGAAGGCGAAGCTGAACGCCAAAAACTGCAGCAGGAACTTTCAGACAAAGACAGAGAACTTTCCGAACAAGCCCGTCGTATTGCAGAACTGGAACTTTTGCTAAACAGCACAAAAGAGTAAAACTGTATGGACGCCGTCCTTTACCACTGGTTTGTTTTTATTAATCAAATGATATTGGTAATTCAATTATTCGTCGCAACCTGCCAGCATTGGAACAAAGCTGAATGTTTTATTGTCGATGTATGCCGATTCGTAGCGGTTTTCCGAAATTTTATCAATGACTGTCATTTTTTGAGTGTTGCCGGCGCCGACGGGCGCAACCATACGTCCGCCAGTTTTTAGCTGCTGTAACAGTTTGACGGGAATTTTCGGTACTGCCGCCGTTATCAGTATTTTGTCGAATGGCGCAAATGTTTCGTTTCCTTCGTAGCCGTCGCCCCAGTGTTGCCATGCTATACGGTATTTCAGTCTGGTCAGTATTTCTTTCGATTTCAGATACAGTTCGCGTTGTCTTTCGATGGTATAAACTTCGGCATTCATTTCGGCAAGCACGGCTGCCTGATAGCCCGAACCGGTGCCGATTTCTAGTATCTTGTCTTCTGGATGCACTTCCAGTAGTTCGGTCTGTATAGCCAGCGTTACGGGCTGCGAAATTGTCTGTTCTGCCCAGATTGCAAGTGGACGGTTGTCGTAGGCTTTCTGTTCCAGTCCTTTTGGCACAAACAGCTGTCGTGGAATTTTCGATATTGCTTTCAGAACGCCGACGTCTCTTATCCCGATTTCTATCAGCGTTTTTACAAGCCCGTTTCTCAGTCCCACATAAATAAGGTCTTCATTCATACTGCTTACAGTTAATTCTGTTTTTATTCAGGCTGTCAAAATCTGTTTTATTCCGTCGAGGTTTATTTCCGTGAAATCAGCTATAACTCTGTCTGTTGCCGAGAGCTGAGAGGCGGGCAGCGACGAGGCTACTCCCACAACTTTCATTCCTGCCGCCTTTGCCGATTCGATTCCCGCCAGAGCGTCTTCAAAAACTATACAGTTTTCGGGATTGATGTTCAGCAATTCGGCTGATTTTAGATAAATATCGGGAGCTGGCTTGGCTTTTTCGACCATGTCGGAGTTAACCGTAACGTCAAAAAAACTGCGTATGTTCAGTCTGTCAAGCACAAAGTCAATATTTTCTGTTGGAGCAGAAGAGCCGACGGCAATGCGGACATCGGCATTTTTCAGTTCGTTTAAAAAGTCAATCAGTCCCTCTGCCGGTTTTATGTGCGGTTCATATATTTTACGGTAATATTCTTCCTTGCCTCTGTACAGTTCGATACGGCGTTCGTCGCTTTCGTCGGGAAAAAGTTCTTCCATCAGCTCCTTGTTTCCGCGTCCGTGCATTTCGGGTGCAAGCGTTATGCCGTAACTGCTGAAATACTCGGCGAAAGCCTGTTCGTGAAATCTGGCGTTGTTTACCAGAACGCCGTCCATGTCAAAGATTACTGCTGTCATAATGTTGTTGCGCATTTTATTTTGATTTGCGTCCGAATACTGAAATATTAATATACCGCTTCGGATTTTCCCTGAGGTCGGTCAGCAAAGCGTCGAGGCTGTTCAGCGAGTTTGACAGATTGCTGTGCAGCGAATCGCTGTATATAATTTTTCCAAGACTTCCATCGCCCGAACTTATTTTTCCGAGAATGGCTTTCATTTCGTTGACCGTTGCGCCGAGTTCGAGACGTTTCAGCGAATCGCTTAAATCGGACATGTTTTTTATGATACTGTTTATTTCCTCGCCATTGTTTTTGAAATTACCGGTAATTGCTTCGATATTGTTCAATGAATTGACAATGCTTGACTTGTGTTGATTGAACGTTGCTGAAAACTGTGCAAGATTGCTCATGGTTTTTTCCATCGACGAAATTCCTTTTGAAAGATTGTCTATGTTTTCGTCCGACAGCAGTTTGTTGATGTTTCTGAAAGTCATATCCAGTTCGCGTATGGTTATTTTCAGACTGTCTTTGATTGACGGCAAATCGTCCATAAGCATCGAAAACATGTCAACTTCGTATCCAGACTCAATCATATCGCCGTTTTTCAGAAAAGTGTCAGAATTGCCGGGTTTTATTTTGATGGACTTTGTACCCATTATATCGGCGCTGTAAATATAAGCCGTCGAATTGGACGGGATACTGTATTTTGACCTGATTTTCAGTTCTACGATAAATCTTTCGTTGCGTTCGAGTTTAATTTTGCTTACAACCCCTGTTTTCATACCTTTAATATATACGTTTGAGGTGGTTTGCAAGCCTTCGACATTTTCGTAAACGGCATAAAACACGTTTACCTTGTTAAACAAATCAATACCTTTCAGAAAATTAACTCCCCAGACCAAAGCTGTCAAGGTAAGGGCAAAGTATATGCCAATCTTTATTTCTTTCGTTATTTTCATCTTAATAATCAATAATATAACTTAAATTAACAGATTGCAAAGTTAATATAATTCATGTAAAGTCCGCAAATTTTTTGCATAAATTGTTAAAAAAAACTGTCAAAGCCTGCGCCGAATTTGAAATGATACTTTTTGATTAATTGAGATAAAATGAGTACTTTTGCACAAAAAAATTGATAGATTATGCCAAACGAAAGCAATACCGAACAGGTGGTGCGGGCGCATTTTGAGCAGTCGGGCGATATTATCAGAATCGAAGAGCAGTCTTCTGATATTCC
>JAIROW010000173.1 GCA_031257315.1 Prevotellaceae bacterium | reverse complement strand
AGAATTTACATAACCGTATGTCGTTTGACATACGGACAAACATAATCCCAAAAAACTGGCTGAAAGCCAGAACTTGAATATTTTCTGCTCCACAGGGTTCTGCCTTTACAGGCAGCGTTTTCGTCTCACTGTTTCTTCCGCCGGTCAACGACCGGCGGTTATGAAAATTATGGCTTTCAGCCAGATATATGCTTTCAAATAGCATATTTAATTTTACATAAACTCTAATATTCCGCAGGAATGTAAAAACAGAGTTTACCTTAAATCCGCAAATAAAACTCTAAAAATAACTGCAAAGTTTTGTAAATAAAAACTTTGCAGTTTCAACATTTTCACATATCTCTACATCATGAAAATAAAACACAAAAATGACTGTGGCAAAGGTAATAAAATAATTATAAATTAATCATCATGATTGTGTGGGTGCATAGCTAACAAACATGCGTCAACTGTATCTGCTTGTTATATTTTTACAATCAGGCAGAAATGATGTTTTTGAAACTGTGATTTTAATAAAAAACTACCCCGTTGCCTCAATTGAAAAAAATGAGACAACGGGGTGGGTTGTAAGATGTTTATCGGGAATTGGAGATTTACTCAAAATTTGAAAATAAACTGTTTTAGTTTTGAAAGGATTTTTTGAGGAAGAGCTATATACGGATTGATACTGTGCCGTTTATAGGAACGGAAATCTTCGCGCCACTTTATTATCGACTTTGACAATCGGGTGCTGACGCCGCCTGTTCCCATCGACACAATGTATCGGTTTAACCGGTAAATGTTTATGTCGGGATTGAGCATGTATCGCAGTAAAAACTCGGAATCCGCCGCAATTCTGTACGATTCGTCGTACAGACCGTAACGCTCCGCAAGCGACCTGCGAATATATACCGTTGTGTGCAGTGGCAACCAGCCGTTTCTGATTTTATCGGGAGAAAAATCGCCGCTGACCCAGTTGCGGACAATACGGCGACTTCGGGGATTGACGTAAATACCGTCGCCGTAAACCATATCGGGATTATGGCGGAGAAATGCGTCCGCAATCGCCGAAACCGCATCGCAGGAATAAAATACGTCGTCGGAATGTAACACTCCGACAGCATCGCCTGTTGCCAGCCTTATTCCCTTGTTTAAAGCGTTATACAGCCCGCTGTCAGGTTCGGAAACATAAACCGAAATCCTGTCGCGGTACTTTTCGATAATCTCGCGTGTTCCGTCGGTTGACGCGCCGTCAACCACGATGTATTCTATATCTGTATAATTTTGACTTAGAACGCTTTCAACAGTATTGGCGATGGTTTTTGCGCGATTGTAACAGACGGTAATTATGGATATTTTCATGATTTCGGATTGCTGCAATCTATTCCGTAATTGGCTCGTATATAGTCAATTATCTTTTCCCTGTCGTTTCCGCAGGCAAGCTGTATTTCAAAAATTTTTGCGTCAACCAGAATACGGTACCACAAACCTTGCAGGAAATGTCTTATAAATGCTTCTTTGCCTTCGATAAAACCCAGTTTATAAATATACCGGTATGCAAAAAATAAAAAAGCCCGCAAAAACAGAGGCATCATGGCGTATTTCAGTTTTTTTTTACGTTTTTTTTGCGCTTCAGGGGACAGTTTTGCGTTGCTGTTCCTGTTCTGGATTCCAAGTTTAATATCAAGTAAATCAATTGCTTCACGAATCGAATAAGCATTATGTTTTTGCGTAAACCAGCCGAGATTATTCAAATTATGGTCGAACATACTGTTTTTAAATTCAACGGTTTGTCCACTTAGAAGTTCAATATGCTCGTCCATCCATCGTTCTTCGCAGCGGGCTTTTTCATATTTGAAAAGTCTCAGAAGTTTTAATGGATAAATGCCTCGTTTTATCCATTTTCCAAGAAAAATATAGCCAAGATTAACAGCAACGCCTGAAATATTTTTGTCCAGCGTCGGCAGTTTTTCCTTAATTTCTTCGATTAACGCATCGGTTAGATATTCGTCGGCGTCGAGGCGAAAAACCCATTCGGTTTTTACGGGAAGACTGTCAAGCGCCCAGTTAAACTGTCGGGCATAATTATTTTCCCATTTGTTTTGACTGACCTTTGCGCCCAGATATTCGGCGATTTCCACAGTTCTGTCGGTGGAAAAAGAATCGACAACGAAAATTTCCTTTGAAAATTTTTGAGCGTTCCTTATACAGCGTTCAATATGAAGCTCCTCGTTGTAAGTGAGTATTATTGTGGAGATCATGTTTGATAATTGAATTTCATGGTTTTCAACTGTATTTTATTTCCCGTTTTTTGATAAATTTTGCTGGATTTCCGCCTACAACTGTCCAAGCTTCAACATCTTTAAAAACGGCTGCGCGTGCACCCACAACCGCTCCTACGCCAACTGTTACGCCGGGAGCAATATACGCTTCGGCTGCAATCCATGCGCAGTCGGAAACAACAACTGGCGCTGAAATCCATTTATTGTCAGTCGCCGTAATATCGTGAGAAGCTGTGCATAACGACGTTTTTTGCGAAACGGTAGCATTGTCTCCAATCGTGATTTTATCTGCATTGTAGCAATCGACGTCGGGTGCAATACAGGCGTACTCGCCCATTATTAAATTCCACGGGGCATAAATTTTAGCGCTCGAATATACTATTGCCGTTTTATGAATTTTAGCGCCGAAAAGTCTCAGTATAAACCTTTTCCAGCTGCTTGCAACCGAACGCGGAAACGGTCGTGCAAAAAGCGTCCACACAATATTCCACAAAAGACGCAGAATCTGTTCTTTGCGCGAAGAAGCGCGTCGATATTTGGAAATATCAACTTTATTATTCATTTTAAAGAATTTTCATCAATATGTTTTTTTACGGTTATTACCGCAGAAAGTTAATTTAATTTAAGTTAATTTAATAGAGTTTATGTAAAATTAAATATGCTATTGGAAAGCATATATCTGGCTGAAAGCCAGAATTTTCATAACCGACGGTCAACGACCGGCGGAAGAAACAGTGAGACGATAACGCTGCC
>JAIROW010000172.1 GCA_031257315.1 Prevotellaceae bacterium | reverse complement strand
CACAACTACAAACTCAGGTTGCTGCATTTCATAAAAATTCTTAAAATCAGACTGTTCTTTTTTACGTCCAATTAATTTCATTTAGCATAATTTTGTCTGCAAAAATACAACAATCTTTTCATTCAGCAAACAATACTGACAGATAACCTGCTAAAAGCGCTAAAAAAACCAACATTTAGCAGATAATATTCAGGGATAACCTGCTAAAAGCTATAAAAAATAACAGATAAAAAATCACTGCGACGTCCAAATTTTATTTCTGCTGCGAGGTTACAGTTTCATAACTCACATTTTTTCGTTCCGATTATGTGATTTTTATCACATAATCGGAACGAAATTTGTGCAAAGGTAATCTTTTTTTCATGTTTCTACAAATATATTGCATTTATCCGTTCAAATTAAGGTTAAACTCTATTTGCCTGATTCGCAATAATCTCTATAATTCTTTCAATATCATCATTTTCCAACCCTGCATACATTGGCAGGCAAATCACGCTGTTGGCAATTCGGGTTGCAACCGGCAAATTTTCCGGTTTTGCGGATTCCAAACCTCTGTATGTTGAAAATGTGCTGATTAACGGATAAAAATAACGTCTGCCGAAAATATTTTTTGTCTGCATTTTAAAATACAAATCATCGCGGCTCATTCCGTATTTTTCAGCATCAACAAAAATCGGAAAATAGGAATAATTATGTCTAACGCCTTCCGTATCAGGCATAACGCTTATACCTTCCACGTCTTTTAAACCTTTGCGGTACAGCTCGGCAATTTTTTTACGCGATAAAATTGCCCCGTCCACCTTTTTCAAAGATAGAAGTCCGTAAGCAGAGCGGATTTCGTCCATTTTTCCGTTGATGCCTGGTGCAACGACGGTTGTTTCGCCGGCAAAACCGAAATTTTTCAGATAGTCAATACGTTTTTTCGTTTCGGCGTCGCGGCAAACAAGCGCTCCGCCTTCTACGGTATTGTAAACCTTTGTGGCATGGAAACTTAGCGTACTCATGTCGCCAAATTCCAGAACGGATTTTCCGTCGATTTCAACGCCGAAAGCATGAGCTGCATCATAAATCACTTTCAGTCCGTAGGTATCGGCTATTTCCTTTATTTTCAGCATGTCGCAGGGCTGTCCATAGCAATGCACTGGCATAATTGCAGTAGTTTTCGGAGTGATTGCCGCCTCAATTTTTTCGGGGTCGATATTGCATGTTTTCGGGTCAATATCCACAAAAACAGGTTTTATACCGTTCCACCAGAGAGAATGAGTGGTCGCCACAAAACTGTATGGCGTTGTAATAACCTCGCCTGTAATGCGCAACGCCTGCAAAGCGGTTATCAGCGGCAATGTGCCGTTGGTAAAAAGACTCACAAACGGCGCTTTCAGATATTCCGCCAGCGCGTTTTCAAGTTTCTGATGATAATGTCCGTTGTTGGTCAGCCATTTTCGCTGCCAGATGTCTTCAAGATACGGAATAAAATCCTGTATGTCAGGCAATAATGGAGACGTAACAGTTATCTGTTTGTCAATCATTTTCGTTTTATGTTTTTAATGCAGGAGACTGCAATTTTAATGTAAGGCTCTGTAATTATTTTTATTTCACGCAATTCTGGCGATTTGGCAAGATATGCCGTTCCAAGATAACACCCCGCTCCCAGCGCCAGTCCCGAAATCAGACAGACAGAATGGCTGTGAATGATTTTTGTCAAACTCCATACAGCAAGGCACATAAATAACGAATTGAACAGGATTGGCGTCAAATCCTTCATCTGTCTGAAAAAACCGGTATCAATCAGTTTTCCAGTATAGTAAGTATTGACAATCAATGCAATAATGGAACTCGCAATCATGCCCGCGCACATTGCTGCTACTCCCAACGGAATTGTAATTACAAGTATTGTAACTCCGACAATTTTTTTTATGATTTCCAGTCGAAGAAACAGGTCTGAGCGTCCTTTTACCTGCAACAGATTCAGGTTGATGGCGTGAATGGGGTACCACATTCGCGACAGACATAATATCTGCAAAAGTAAAATCACGCCACTCCATTTTTCCGTCAACACTAATTTAATCAGCGGACTGGCTATAGCCAGCAAGCCCGTCATCAACGGAAATATGACAAATGCCGAAAGCCGCAAAAATCTACGGTATGTTTCCTTTAATTTTTTGTCGTCGTCCTGAATACTGCTCAGTATTGGAAAAGTTACGCGCTGCAATATTCCGGTTATATTTGAAGACGGATACTGCGTAAAACTGTCTGCACGTACATAATATCCAAGATCGTTTTTAGAAAACTTTTTTCCGATAATAAGGGAACACATATTGGTGTAAACAGTGTCCATCAATCCAGACAGTAAAAGTTTTGAACCATACGAAAACATGTCTTTAAATGAAGATACTGAAAATATTCTTTTAGGTATCCATCTGGAATATAACCATATTGCAACCATACCGATAGAGCTGCCGACAACCGACTGAACGGCTAACGCCCATACGCCAAAACCCCGATAAGCCATCAATATACCGACTATTCCAGAAATAATAACCGACAGTAATGACGCTTTTGTTTGAGTTTTAAAATCCACATTTATGGTAAATTTCGCACGCGGCACAATGCTCAGAGAATTGACAAGAATGCCTAATGCGACTACTCTGGTCAGATTTTCCAGAATCGGAGCATCGTAGAACGCGGCAATATAAGGAGAAGCAAAAAATAACATAAAATAAAATAACAGTCCGACTGCAATATTGAAATAAAAAACGGTAGAAAAATCTGTTTCCGTCCGATTTTGCTTGCGAATCAGGGCATTGGAAAATCCACTGTCGATAAAAGACTGAGAAACAGCGAAAAATATAGTCAACATTCCAGTCAGTCCGTAATCGGAAGGGGCTAAAATACGCGCCAGTAGTATTCCAAACGCAAATTGAATCCCCTGAACGGAAAAACGTTCAATACTGCTCCAAAAAATCCCTGACAGGGCTTTTTGCTTTAAACTCATTATGTTTTTCTATGTAAAAAAATGATAAATTATTGTTGTAATCAGCATACGGAAATAAAGAAACAGCGTATTTTTTGCTATGCGTTTTTAATATCAGTCAGCGATTTTTTCAAATCCATGATATATTTTTCTTCACACATTTTACAGGATTTCCAACATATACACTGTTCTTGTTTTCAAGTTCATTAACTACTATTGAATTTGCTCCTATTATATTCCCATCTTTTATTACTGAACCTTTAAGAACAAGGCATCTGCAACCTATCCATACATGATTTCCGACAGTTATTTCTTTAGGTTCATTTATTATTTTATCTTTTTCATCCATCATTTTATGAAAATCCGTGTCCATAAATAAATTATCCCATGAAATTAAACAATTCTCCCCGAATGTTATTTTTTTATAACATATTATTTGTGACTCTGCCGATATTGTAAACTTATTCCCCAAACTTAAAATCCCATCTTTTGCAACAATTATTTTTGAGCCATGCCCGATGTTTGCCGCTCCATTGAATACTATTTTTCCATAAAGTCCCAATATGCTTCTTGAATGTCTTTTATCAAAAATACCAACTTCACCAAAACCTATTTTTATCAATCCAGAACGAATATCGCCAATAATTTCAATTTTTCCAGAACAGGACTTTAACCAAACTTTCCGAGAAATCAGTATCGGAAATTTGATTGCCTTCTTAAAAGACAGAAACTTAAAATTGATATAGATTGTTTTCAAGTTTATAGCTCCTAAAATCATAAATAGTCTTTGTATGGATTTACTAATGTTTCGCATCTTTATTGTTACTTTCAAAAATATTATCCTAATTGCTAATTTCTATTTTTTCTATATTTTCCTTTGCTATATAACTCCCTGCCGCCACAGCCAGATCCCTTCCAAGCCTCACTATCACTCTTTTAGGCCCCTTGATGCGGTAAATTTCTCCTTCGATGCCCGCAAATTCGCCGCCTATTACGCGAACATGCTCGCCGCCCGTCAGTTTTTCCGGTTCGGGAAGAACTATCAGCTGGTTGGAATGTCGGTTTATAAAAATGAAATTTTCCATGTCTTTTTCGGGAATGTACTGTAACTGGTGCGTTGCCGGATCGTACTGAAATTCCATTGTTAAACCCGATTCCTTCGGTATATCTATTGCCTTTTCGCGGGTTGTGCGCACGAAAAGAAAGCACGGCAGAAGAGGTTGTCCGTCGGGTTGCAGGGGCTGGAAATTTTCTATTCCAAGCTGATTCAAATATTTTATTATCTTATTTTCAGTCCGTGGCTTGACTTTTGCTATGTACCACCGGACAATACCTTGTTT
>JAIROW010000150.1 GCA_031257315.1 Prevotellaceae bacterium | reverse complement strand
GTAATGATGTACCGTATTAGGGTGCGATAAATCACGCCCCTGCAAAAGTCGTTGACATAACGCAGTGATTGTTTGCAAATTTTTTTGTAATTTTGCGCCTGTCATTTTCTATGAATTATAATAGGATTGAAAGTCAAAACATAAACATTAGTACATGAAAAAGAAGTTCTATAAAATATTTCCATACGCAGGATTTCTGTTACTGGCTGTTGCCTTTGCAGTAAAATGGACAGGCTGTTCCGTCATTTTGTTCGGGATATTGTTATCTATGGCTGTTGCGCTGAAAACTGTATTTTTAATTTCCGTTTTCCGAACAAAAGGATTTAGACCTGATTTGGGATTTTACCTGATTCTGACCGGCGTAGCCATGATTTTGCTTTTCCTGCTTTTCAAAGAATTTTCTCTTGTACCCGTCGTATTGCAAAGGATACTGTTTTACGGTGCGATTTCGCTCAAAATCACCGGTTTGATTATTACAATTTATACGAAGAAATATAAAAAATAATACAGGATTATACGGTTTAATCCTGTATTGTCCTGAACCGTGATTTTAATACGGTTTTCAGTCTGCAAACTGTCTCTTTCGGGAAAACTATATTCCCTGTTTTCCGACGGCTTTTATTACGAACCCTGTTTTCCGCAGCATTGTTGCGTCAAGTATATTCCTTCCGTCAAATATAAAAGCCGGTTTATACATCGATCTGTATATTTTTTCCCAGTCCAGCGTTTTAAATTCGTCCCATTCGGTAAGCACGGCTATTGCGTGCGCTTTGTCGAGCGCTTCGCAGGGGTCGTTATACACATGTATCAGCTGCGATATTTCGTCGAAAGACTGGTTGCCGTTTTGCTGTAACATGTTTTTCATGTCGCCAATAATCTGCTGCGCCGAAACTTTCGGGTCATACACATGTATTTCAGCCCTGTCCTGCAACAGTTCGTATGCAACATAAATCGCAGCCGATTCGCGGGTGTCGTTTGTATCCTTTTTAAACGCCCAGCCGAGAAATGCGATTTTCTTACCGCTGACAGTGTTGAAAAGGTCTTCGATTATCTGTTTTGCAAAGCGTTTCCGCTGGTAGTCGTTTATTTTGATAACGCTTTCCCAGTAATCGGCGACTTCGGGCAGGTTGAAGTGCCGGCAAAGATAGACAAGGTTCAAAATATCTTTTTGGAAACAGCTTCCGCCGAAGCCGACCGAGCTTTTCAGGAATTTATGTCCGATACGCGAGTCCATGCCAATGGCTTTCGCCACTTCGTCAACGTCGGCTCCCGTTTTTTCGCACAGCGCCGAGATAGCGTTGACCGACGATATACGCTGGGCAAGAAAGGCGTTTGCAGTGAGCTTCGACAGTTCGGACGACCAGATACGGGTGGTAATAATTTTTTCGGACGGTATCCAGTTAAGGTAAATGCCGACAAGAGCGTTTACAGCCGCCTGTCCCTGTTCGTCCTGTTCGCCGCCAATCAGAACGCGATCAGGCTCAAGCAGGTCGTTAACCGCAGTGCCTTCTGCCAGAAATTCGGGATTTGACAGGATTTTAAAAGTATGCCTTGCGTCTTCCGATTCGAGAATGGTTTTCAGGCTTTCGGCAGTACGTACCGGCAGGGTCGATTTTTCGACAATAATTTTGTCGCCGTTCGAGACTTGGGCTATTCGTCTCGCGCACAGTTCGATATATTTCAAATCGGCAGCCATGCCCCTGCCCAGTCCGTAGTCTTTTGTCGGGGTGTTGACAGAGATGAAAATCATTTCAGCATTGCAGATGGCGCTGTCTATGTCGGTCGAGAAAAACAGGTTTCGCCCCCGCGTCTCGCATACAATCTCTTTCAGACCGGGTTCATAAACCGGCAGTTTGTCGAAATCATCGCTGTTCCATTCGTCAATCCGTTTGCTGTTGGTATCGACGACCGTTACCTTAATGTGCGGACATTTTTTAGCCATGACAGCCATTGTCGGACCTCCGACATATCCTGCTCCGATGCAGCATATTGAGCTTATCACGGGCTGTTTCGCCTGATTTTTAAAATTCATGTCGCGATTCAATATCTTTAAAATAATTCACTGTCCCGACTTTGAGTTCGACAGTCGCCGCGCTGTCGCATACGATTATTGATTTCTGATGACATTGCAGCGCCGTGATTGTCCACATCTGGCTAACCGCGCCTTCGACGGCGTGCTGCAATGCTACAGCTTTGCTGTGTCCGTTTACAATAATCAGAACTTCGGCAGCGTCCATAATTGTGCCGACGCCAACGGTCAAAGCCATTTTTGGAACGTTGGCAATATTGTTGTCGAAAAAGCGCGAATTGGCGATAATCGTGTCCCTTGTAAGAGTTTTTATTCGCGTTCTTGATGTCAGCGAAGACCCCGGTTCGTTGAACGCAATGTGTCCGTCAACGCCGACGCCTCCCATAAAAAGGTGTATTTTTCCGTAGCTTCTGATTTTTTCTTCGTAACGTTCACATTCCTTCATCAGATTTGGAGCGTTGCCGTCAAGTATATTGATGTTTTCGGGACGGGCGTCGATATGTCTGAAAAAATTTTCGCGCATAAAGCTGTGATAGCTTTCGGGGTGGTCTTCCGGAAGGTTTACATATTCGTCCATATTGAACGTAACAACGTTTTTGAACGAAACTTTTCCTTTCCGGTACAGGCTAACCAGCTCGCTGTAAACTCCAAGCGGCGACGAACCGGTTGGCAGCCCAAGCACATACGGGTTGCTCTCGGAAGGGTTAAAGGAGTTAATTTTTGAAACAATATAGTTTGCCGTCCATTTTGATATTCCTGCATAATCAGGCTGAATAACAAGTCTCATATATTTATGTATTTATATTAATAAAAACAATCATTTAACCGACAAAAATAAACAAAATTCCATATTCTGCAAAATTGTTGCAATCCAAAATCAAAATTTTCAGTGGAAAGCAGTACAGATGGCGATGTTATAATTCTCCATAATTCTCCGTCAGCAACAGTTCCAAGCCTGAAAATCAGAATTTGGACGTTCATAAAATATTGCAGAATCATAACAAAATGTAGAATGTTGCATACAACGTCTCTACGAATCATTTAACTGCAAATATATTATGGCAGCATACTTTTTACTGTGTGCAACCTGTTTTTACCGCGTATTTATTTGTGTCTGAAAATCAATAAAATAGCAGATTTGGCAAAATAAATAACGACAAATCAAAAAAAATATTTGAATATTTGAAAAAAAAAGTCGAAATTTGCACTCCGAATCATACCCCCTGTTTCAGGGTTTTGATTTGATTATTAATATTTTAAATGGTGTAATAATGTCAAGGATTTGTCAAATAACAGGAAAAAAAGAGATGAAAGGGAATAATGTCTCCCATTCAAAAAGAAGAACAAAAAGAGAATTTATACCCAATCTGAGAGAAAAACGCTTTTGGTACGAAGAAAAAAAATGTTTTGTTACATTGAAAGTTTCGGCAGCGGGAATCAGAACCATAAATAAAATTGGACTGGCAAAGGCGCTGGAACGGGCTGTTGAAAACGGTTATCTCGAAAATATAAATAAAATATATAAATAAACATGGCAAAGAAAGGAAACAGAATACAGGTAATTCTTGAATGTACGGAACAGAAAGGAAGCGGCGTGCCGGGAATGTCGAGGTATATTTCTACAAAAAACAAAAAAAATACTCCCGACCGGCTGGAACGCAAAAAATATAATCCATACCTCAGAAGGGTAACGGTTCATCGTGAAATAAAATAATTATTTAAGAATATGGCAAAGAAAGCAGTAGGTAAGGTAAAGTCAGGCGCGGGAAAAACAATGACCCGCTGTATCAAGTTTGTCCGTTCCGAAAAAACCGGAGCATATACCTTCAAGGAAGGCGTTGTGCTGAATGATGATATAAAGAATTTTTTCGCCGGCAAACAGTAAAAACTGAGATTTACGTAATTGTTGAAAATTTAACTTGACAGATGTTTTTCGTAGTACGTTTAATTCCGTCATGGTTATTAATTGACAGTTACAGAGCGTTTTTTATAAAAAAAAATTTTTTATCGTTACAAAAAATTAATTAATAGAAACCTTCCAGTTTCGGGAGGTTTTTTTTGTTCTATTTTTATGATTATACAAAAATGAGAAATCTTTTTCTGATTGCAGTTTTTATTTTGGGAAGTTTTTTTAATCAGGTTTTTTCTCAAAATTTTTTGTGGAACGCAAATCTCCGTCCGTTTTTTCAAAATACGGAGTTTGGATTTTCCAAAGTTCAGATGCCCCAAACAATGGCAGGCGTGCATCTTGCGCCCGAAGTTGGAGTAGGGTGGGACGAAAACAAACATCGAATTTTTGCAGGCGTTGATGTAATGCACGAGTGGGGAAGCAACAAAATGATTGACTTTTCGGACATTACAGCCTATTACGAATACGACGGAAAACCGTTCCGTTTCTATGCCGGAGCGTTTCCCAGACATTTGACGCTGGAAAAGTATCCCCGAATGTTTTTTCAGGATTCGATAAACAATTACCGTCCCATAATCAACGGATTTTTTCTCGAATTTAACTCAAACCGCGATTATTTGAATTTATGGTTAGACTGGACAAGCAGGCAGACGACCGAACGCCATGAAGCATTTTTTATGGGGTGGTCGGGACGTTACAATTTTGATTTTCTGTATGGACAGCATTTTGGCTATATGTTTCATTATGCGGGAGTTATGAACCCGCAGATAGAAGAAGGTCTGCACGATAACGGTCTGGCGCTGACTTCGCTGGGCGTAGATTTTGCTCCGAAAACTGAATTTGAAAAATTAGAGGCAAACATCGGCTGGTCTGTCGGTCTCGAAAGGGACAGAAGCATCGGCAACTGGCATTTTCCGCACGGACTGGTTTCCGAAATCAAGATTGAATATCAGGGACTTGGACTGCACAACACCTATTACAGAGGAAAAAGCCAGCAGGTATTTTATGGCAATTACGGCAATAAACTTTACTGGGGCGATCCAATTTACCGTTCAAAGGAATACAACAGATCCGATTTTTACATATCTTTTCTTGACACGGATTTTGCAACAATTAAAGTCATATATTCGTTACATTTTACAGAACAAACCGTCTATCACGATCAGAGTTTCTCAGCATCATTCAATCTGGGAAATCTGAAACGCAAAAAATCGAAAAATTATAGACATTTATGGGATAAATGGTTTTAAAAAAACTGGTTTTTTAATTTTCAGTTAATAGCCATTATTTCGCCAAACAGACTCCGCCGATAATCAAGCCTGCGCCGAGCATGGCGATTGGAGTAACGGGTTCGTTTATAACTGCATACGAGGTTATCAAAGTAACAATTGGCGTGAGATACAGATAATTGGAAGACCGGACAACGCCTATATTTTTTACGGCGATATTCCATATAATAAAACATAACATTGATGCAATTACTCCCAAAAACAGTATGTTTACGATAACTGCGGGACGCAAAAAAACGTCGGCAGCAATATCGAAAGGTTCAAAAATAAATACTGGCAGAATAGTTAGCAGACCATAAGCAAAAACTTTTCGGGTAACAAATACGGTTGAATAGCGTTTGTCAAGCCGTTTTAGAACAACGTTGTATAACGCCCACATCAGTGCGGCAGCAATTGTTAACAAATCGCCTAACGGATTGATTTTAAGTATAAAATGTCCGTTAAAAACTACGAAAGCGACGCCGGTAAGGGCTATCAGCGAACCGTAAACAAATTTTTTCCGAAGCCGCTCGCCCTTGACTAAATAATGCGAACACAGAGCAGTAATCAGCGGAGTGGTGCAAATTATCAGCGACACGTTGGAAGCAAGCGTTATGCGAAGAGCGGTGTTTTCGGCAAGGAAATACAGCGAGCCGCCGGTCAACCCCGCGCAAATAAACAGCAGTTCATCTTTTTTGCTGTCCGCCAGCAGTTTTTTCGGCGCAATGACTGAAATCAGCAGGTATGCAAGCGAAAAACGCAGAACGAATATTTCGGAAGGATTGAGACCGTTATTCAGAAGCACTTTTGTTGAAACAAACGTAGCGCCCCATACTCCCACCGAAAACAGTACAAAAATATGGTAATATCCTTTTATTTTCATCGCATGTCGCCGTTTTGTTCAAAGGCTTCAATTATTTGTTTTACAAGCCTGTGCCGTACTATGTCGCCGACGTCAAATTCGATAAACGCAATGCCTTTTACAGATTTCAGCAGCCGCACGGCTTTTTCCAGTCCTGAATCGGAATTTCGGGGCAGGTCAATCTGTGTAATATCGCCTGTTACAATGAATTTTGCGTTGTTTCCCATTCTTGTCAAAAACATTTTAATCTGGTTCAGAGTTGTATTTTGAGCCTCGTCAAGAATTACAAAGGCATTGTCGAGAGTTCGACCTCTCATGTATGCAAGCGGCGCAATCTGTACGGTTCCGTCTTCGATGTACGACTGTAACTTTTTTGGAGGAATCATGTCGTTCAACGCATCGTACAGAGGTTGCAGATAAGGGTCTAATTTTTCTTTCATGTCGCCGGGAAGAAATCCAAGACGTTCTCCTGCTTCGACAGCGGGGCGAGTAAGTATTATTCTTCGTATCTCTCTGTTTTTCAATGCACGGACAGCCATAGCTATTGCCGTATAGGTTTTACCGGAACCGGCGGGACCGATTCCAAACAAAATATCATTCTGTTCATAAAGTTCTGTCAGACGCTGTTGATTTTTAGTTCGTGCTTTTATTATTCTGCCGTTATTGCCGTAAAGTATAATATTTTTATCTTTATTTACAATGGGAATTTCGTCCGACAAAATACGTTCGACAGTCTGATGATCGACAGTTCCGTAATTTTCAACGTATTCGACAAGCAAGGCGAATCTGTTTTCAAAATATTCAATATCTTCTGCTGTACCTGAAAGTTTCAGCACGTTTCCTCTTGCAACGATTTTCAATTTCGGATATTTCGACGCAATATGGTTTAACAGCACATTGTTTGCTCCGTAAACGTCAACAGGATCGATTCCCCTGATTTCCAGTATTTTTTCTGTCATCTGCAATTTATTATCAATCTAAATCCAAAATATTGTTTCAAGTCAGCATTAATTACCGTAACTGCTATAGAAACACTGACTTGCAATATTTTCCACATTAATTTTTATTTGCGCAAAGATACTTATAATATTTTACGCAGCAATATCGGAGCTGAAAAAGAAGCAATTCTTTTTTAAGAAAACCGTCTCAGGCTTCGAATGTAGCAACTCGTGGAATATACCTACTTCTTCCCTGCTTCGACACTTTTAAAACCCTTGTTTTGTAACTGATTTATTTTATGTATTTTATAATTTTTGCGACGCCAAAATCAGGAAACATGTAGAGACGCGATTTATCGCGTCTCTATTTTTTATGTGATATTTTTTGTTTCAAAGTCTGAATTTACAAAAAAAAAAATCATATAGTGTAAAATATAATTTTCAGCTATTCGGTTAAAAATTTATAAATACATGTTTGCGTATATGTTTCTCCCGGATTTAAACGGGTCGAAGGAAATTCCAGATGATTGGGGCTGTCCGGAAATTTTTGAGTTTCCAGAGCCAGAGCTTCCCTGTAATTAATTGGTTTTCCGTGTTTTCCAATACCTTTTCCATCAAAAAAGTTTCCTGAATAGAACTGTATTCCGGGCTGGTCAGAGTAAACTTCCATAACTCTGCCGCTAACCGGTTCGTAAAGTTTTGCCACAGGAATAACCTGATTATCAGTTCTGTCAATAATCCAGTTATGGTCATAGCCGCCACCAAGTTTCAGCTGCTGGTCGTCGTTTTCAATCCTTTCGCCTATTGGCGTCGGTTTTCTGAAATCAAACGCTGTGCCGCTTACGTCGCGAATTTCGCCCACAGGTATCAAAAATTCATCGACAGGAGTAAATGCCGAAGCATTGATTGTTAACAGATGGTCGCAGATGCTTCCGTTACTTTCGCCTTTCAGGTTAAAGAAAGCATGATTTGATAAATTTACAACTGTCGGTTTATCTGTTACAGCTCTGTACGTTATACGGAAACCGTTTTCGGAGTCAAGATAATACGACATGTCAATTGTAAGATTTCCGGGAAATCCGTCGTCGCCGTCTTTCGCAACATACTGAAAATCAATTTGGTTTTCGGAGACTTTTTTTACGTCCCATACAACCATGTCTAAACCTTTCAATCCGCCGTGCAAAGTCTGTCCGTTGTTGTTAACGGGAGTGTTATATGTCTGTCCGTCAATTTCAAACGTTCCCTTTGCTATTCGGTTGGCATACCGTCCGACAACGCATCCGATATAGCGTTCGCCTGTATTGTTCAGGTACTTGTCAATATTTTCGTACCCGATGTTAATATCTGCATATTGCCCGTTTCTGTCGGGAGTCCAGACAGAAACAATTCTTGCGCCAAAATTCGTAACCTGTACGGTTACGCCATTTCCCGAATTTAAAGTGTACAGCGACACAGGTTTCCCGTCGATTGATGTTTCAAAGGCGGATTTATCGAGCAGTTCAAATTTTTTCGGTTTAACTTGAACACATGCTGCAAAACACAGAATAAAAGATATAAAACACAAATTTTTCATAACAATATTATTAAGAATTATATATTTGTAATAAATTGTGCAAATTTAATACTTTTTTCAGCAATATTGCAAAAGTTTTATGCGTAAACAGCATAATTGATTTTTCTTTATGGTGAAATACAGCATAATACGGATAAACCTCGAATTTGTTTTTTTGAAAAAACATGACATAAATTTCCTGTATATTTTCATTTTTTCAATGCAGGAGTGGTTTAAGCTATATCAGTTATCAGGTAAATTTATTTCCATATAAACAGGTATTTTTCATAACCGCATATACCCGAAATGCAGGAAAATACGTAAATTTCAATAGAGACGCGATTAATCGCATCTCTACGCAGGTCAACGATTTGCAGTTATGAAAACACTGATTTTCACCCATTTGCCGCGCCCCAAACTCTAATATCTAATATCTAAACTCTAATATCCAATATCTAATATCTAATATCTAAACTCTAATATCTAAACTCTTAGGCTCTTTTTTTGAACAGTTTTATTAGGGGTTTAATGTAATCGACGTCTGTTGCGATATTTGCCGAATCGACTTTATATCTTGAAAAAATTCGGTTTAAAGTATCGGAACAGTTTTTCCACCATTGGTTGTACAGTCTTCTTGTTTTTTTTCTGCCGGTATTGACAAGTACTGTCTGATTTGTTTCAGCGTCAAGCATTTCCACCAACCCAACCGATGGCAGTTCGGTTTCTCTGCGGTCATATACTCTGACAGCAACAATGTCGTGTTTTTTTGAAGCAATTTTAAATGCCTGTTCAAAACGTGGCTGACTGTTTTCGTCAAAATCCATAAAATCGGACAGAATAAATGTCGTGCATCGTTTTTTCATTACTCCCGTCAAAAAAGCTAAAGCTTCGGACAGATTTGTACCCTGATTTGCCGGAGTAAATTCGAGTATTTCACGGATTATACGCAATATATGCGACCGTCCCTTTTTGGGCGGGATAAATTTTTCGACTTTCTGCGCAAAAAATATTGCGCCGATTTTGTCGTTATTTATACTTGCCGAAAACGACAGCACAGCCGACAGTTCGGCAATCAAATCCTTTTTAAATTTGCTCTGTGTGCCGAAAACCTGCGAAGCGCTGGCGTCAATAATCAGCATTACAGTAAGTTCGCGCTCTTCTTCAAAGACTTTTACAAACGGGACGTTGAACCGCGCTGTAACGTTCCAATCAATGTTTCTAACGTCGTCGCCGTGCTGATATTCGCGTACTTCGCTGAATGTCATTCCGCGTCCCTTGAAGGCGCTGTGATATTCGCCGGCAAAAATATTGCCGGACAGTCCTTTGGTTTTTATTTCTATTTTGCGAACTTTTTTCAATAAATCTGCTGTCTCCATAAAAAATTGTCAATTATTAATTATTAATTACAAGTGTAAAGGGCAGTCAATGGCGCAAGTTCCGCAGGCTGTTTGAGCGGCAAAATTGCGGTCGAAAGCGAAGATCGAAACTTTTCGTGCAGTTGCAACATACAGTTTATCGCCGCAGGCTTTTACGTCGCAGGCTTTATTTCCGTTTCCAATTAATTTACTGTCTAACAGGATACAGCGAAAATTGCCGTCTTTGCCGTAGCAGCTTATGCGCGGGTTGCCTTTTTCGGAAGTGATTATGTCTCCGGTCGAAGAGCCGGCAATGTGTACGGGGTTGCAGCAGCCGGTAAACGAACCTGCCTCGCTTCCTGCCTTGCCGAAAGATTCGATGTACTCTCCGTCGAGTGTATATTTTTCGATTTGATGTCTTCCCGAATTGGAACAGTAAACGATATTTTCTGCAATATCTATTCCAAAAGTGTAACTTGGAATTATAAACCGGTTTGGGCTGTTTATGAATTTCACAAAATTGCCTTCGCTTGAATATTTGCAGATATGTTTGTTTGCAGCGTCGGTAACAAATATTTCTTCTTCGGACGATATTGCAAACGAGCAGTAGTCCGAGTTTTCGCTGCAAGCCTCGATGGTTTGCAGTTTTTCTCCCGACATTGAACAGACGTCAATTCGGGCAGGAAAAAGCAGATAAATACGGTCTCGGCTTACGGCAATATCCCGCACAAAATCGTTACCGGCGACGGCAAAGTCGGCGAGTCTGTTTCCTTCAATGTCGAAAATCGAAATTTTTCTGTCGTCTGCTATATACAGCCTGTCGTTGTGGTATTCAAAGCATCTGACAGTGTTTTCCATGTCGAATGACGCTACATGTTTGTAGGGCGAGACAAATGTGCTTTCGCCGAAAATTCTGAAATTCGACTGTGCGGAGTTTTTTTTGTCAATCGCTTTTTTCAGCAAATTACCCGACACGGCAACAACCGAGCCTGTTGCAAAAACTGTTCCGAAGGCTCGCAGGAAATTTCTGCGGGCAACGGTTTTCTTGTTTTTTATTTCGTCTTTTTTATTCATGACTGTATTTATATTTCAAGTTTATTTTATTAACGTATGTTTACAACGCTGATAATGTCGGCAAATACTCCGGCGGCAGTAACTGCTGCGCCTGCTCCGTAACCTTTTATCATCATTGGAAATTCCTTGTAGCGTTCTGTTGTTATTAGAATTATGTTGTTGCTGCCTTCCAGTTCGTAAAACGGATGCGAGGCGTCAACTTCCTGCAAGCCTACCGTAGCGTTGCCTCTGTCCAACGTTGCCACAAAACGCCATTTTTTAGCGTATATTTCCAACGATTTGCGTTTTAATTCAAATTCTCCGTCTAATTTCTCCATTTTTGCCCAGAAATCGTCGATACTGCCTTCAAAACATTTTTCGGGAATAAACAGATTTTTATCAACATCGTCCTGTTCGATGGTGTAACCGGCTTCGCGCGAGAGAATTACAAGTTTTCTGATAACGTCCTTTCCGCTCAGGTCAATTCTTGGGTCGGGTTCCGAATATCCGGCTTCCTTAGCCATACGCACGGCACGGCTCATGGAAACGTCGGCGCTTAAAACGTTGAAGATATAGTTTAATGTTCCCGACAGCACGGCTTCTATTTTCAGAATTTTATCGCCGCTGTTTATCAATGCGTTGATTGTGTTTATAATTGGAAGTCCCGCGCCGACGTTTGTTTCAAACAGAAATTTCACGCCGCTTTTACGCGCCGTTTTTTTAAGGTCGCGATATGCTTCGTATGACGAAGACGTTGCAATTTTGTTGGCTGTTACCACCGAAACGTTGTGTTTAAGCAAATCTTTGTATATCAGCGATATTTCGCCGTCTGCGGTACAATCGACAAAAATACTGTTGAACAGATTCATACTTATAATATTGTCTCTGATGGTTGCGGGCGATGACGGGAGTTCTGCATTGTCGAGCGCGTTTTTACAGTCTGCAATATCTATTCCTTCTTTGTTGAAAACGCATTTTTTTGAATTTGCCAGACCTGCGATATTAATTTTTAGCGAATTTTGTTTCAGCAGCGTAGGCATCTGGTTTCCTATCTGTTCGAGCAGACTGCTTCCAACTGTCCCTACTCCTGCAAGGAAAATGTTGATTAACTGATATTCCGACAGGAAGAACGAGTCGTGTATCGTGCTGATAGCTTTTTTCAGGTTTTCTCTGTTTATAACTACCGAAGCGTGTATCTGGGTAGCTCCCTGCGCAACGGCGACAACGTTTATACCGTTGCAGCCAAGCGTGTTGAACAGCTTGGCGTCAACTCCGGGCGTATCCTTCATGTTTTCGCCCACAATTGCTACGGTTGACAGGTCGTTTTGCGCATATATCTGATTTATTTCGCCCTGTTCGATTTCTTTTTCAAAAGTCTGTTTCAATACTGCTACGGCAGAAGGCGCATCTTCTGACCTGATACCCAGCGTGATACTGTTTTCAGACGATGCCTGCGCCACCAGAAACACGCTGATGCCGTTATTTGCCAGAGCGCTGAAAATTCGGGAATCCACTCCGATAACGCCGACCATTCCCAAACCCTGAACGGTTATCAGACTGGTATCGTTGATTGAAGAAATCCCCCGTATCGGGCTTTTATAAATTCTGTCGATTTTTTCGTGCGATATAAACGTCCCCGGAGCTTCGGGCTTGAAAGTATTTTTGATTTTAACGGGTATCCGGCTGTGATATACGGGATAAATCGTTGGTGGATAAATAACTTTGGCTCCGAAATTACAGAGTTCGAGAGCTTCTACATAACTCAGGCGTTCAAGAACATAAGCGTTATCAATAATTTTGGGGTCGGCAGTCATAAATCCGTCAACATCTGTCCATATTTCTAAAACGCTTGCGTTCAGCGCCGTTGCAAGAATTGAAGCCGTATAGTCCGAGCCGCCACGTCCGAGATTGGTAATTTCGCCTGTTAAAGCATCGGAAGAGATAAATCCGGGAACAATCGAAAGTTTTGGAATTTCGGTAAATGTTTCCGCTATCAGCCTGTTTGTCAATTCAAAATTCACCGAATGGCGACCGAAGGTTTTATTTGTCTTTATAAAATCGGGCGCATTGAACAGTCTGGCATTGAGAACAAAACTCATAAAAAACGAAGATATTCTTTCGCCGTAGCTGACAATCAGCGCCGAAGTTTTGGGCGACAAATCGCGGATAAGATAAATTCCCTGCAAAATATTTCCCAAATCCTTAAACATTTTGCCGACACCCTCGAGTACAGGCTCCATTTTATTTGCCGGTACGGTATTTTCAATCAGATTTTTATGGATTTCCATAATCTTCCTGTATTCCGATTCGTACTGCAAATTGCCTTCTGCCGCAATTTGCGAAGTATGTATCAGTTTATCCGTAATACCGCCTGCGGCAGAAACTACGACAAGAACTGTTTCTGTTTCTATTTCTGTTTCAACAATTTGCCTAATGTTAAGAATCGCCTTAACCGAGCCTACCGACGTTCCGCCAAACTTTAAAATTTTCATGTTCAATCCTTGTTTCGATATATTTTTATATTCAAATAATTATCAAATTTATTTTGCAAAGATAATTAAATAATTATCAATTGACAATTGACAATTGACAATTATTTTGTACAGCGCAATATTTTGTAAAAACGCGAGACGCCCAATTCAGGCATTTCTACAATTATCAATTGTCAATTATCAATTGACATAAGACCGGATTGTGGTCGGAAAGATAAATTTTTCCGTCTATCGAATCGTCTATAATCCCGTGCCGCAAAACCTGTATATTTCCTTTAATAAAAATATAGTCGATAATTGAGCGGTCTTCGGGCGGAATTTTGCCGAAATTGTGAAAACTGCCTTCCGGTCCGTATTTCAGCGGCGTAATGTCGCGCGTATCGACCAGTCTGTCGGGATTTGAACTGTCTGTTATGCGGGCTATTGCTTCGTTTGTTGCCGAAGCGTTGAAATCGCCGGTAACTATTGTCGGAAGTCCGTCTGAAATTTGTTTTATTTTCGACAGTAGCAGTTTACTGCTTTCGATGCGTGCAATTTTTCCAACATGGTCGAAATGAGTGTTTACAAATAAAATAACTTTGCCCGAAACTCTGTCTTTAAGTTTAGCCCATGTAACAATCCGTTCACAGGCTGCGTCCCAGCCTTTTTTCCCTATGGCTTCTGGATTTTCCGACAACCAGAATGTTTCGGTTGCAATCAGTTCAAAACGCGATTTTTTATACAGTATTGCGCTGTATTCGCCTTTGGTTTTACCGTCCTGCCGTCCGACTCCGGTGCTTTCATAATCAGGTAAATACTGTTTCAAGTCGTTTAACTGATGATGCAGCGCTTCCTGCAATCCTGCAACATCTACATTGTAGAAGGCGATGCTGTTTGCGGCAAATTCCCTGCGGTTTTGCCATACGTTTATTCCGTCGGAGGCGTTATCCATTCTGATATTGAACGTCATAACATTCAACTCGCAGTTTTGCCGGTTACAGGCAAATATTGAAATAGTAAAAATAAAAAGAACAGTTTTTTTCATTTTTTGATATTTATATTTGAACATCATATTAACCTAATTTAACCTTATATTTAATAAATGTGAAATTCCATTGATGAAAGAAAGTGGGTGAATCGGATTTCCCGGAACATACAAATCGACATGCAGTCGGTCGATATACGAGCGGTCGATAGCCGGACTGTCGGCAAACAAACCTCCGCTGATGGCGTCAACGCCTGCCAGAATTACGATTTTGGGCGATGGCACAGCTTCGTATGTAAGTTTGAGAGCTTCGGACATGTTTTGAGATACGGGTCCGGTAACAACAATTCCGTCGCAGTGTCTTGGCGAGGCGTGAAATTCGATTCCGAAACGTCCCATGTCGAAATTTACGTTTCCACATGCGTTGAGTTCCATTTCGCAGGAATTGTCTCCACCGGCAGATACCTGTCTCAGTTTAAGCGCTTTTCCAAATATTTTGACAATTTCTTTTCTGATTTTTGCGCTGTCAATCAGCGGAGTATTTTTGTCGCCAGCCCTGATTACAAGCCCTTCACGACTGTTTGAGGCAATTTTATAATCGTCTGTAAATCTGATTATGTCAGGTTTGCGAAATTGACATTCCCTGCAAAACACACATTTTCCCATATCCAGCGAAAATATCGGCTGCGAAGCAATAGCCCGCACGGGACAGAACCGTTCAAGTTCGACCACATCGTCGTTTGCGGCATTTTCCGACAGCTCGGGTCGTCCCCGAAAAGGTCCTTTGAGGTTAACGGCGCTCAGGTCGTTAATATACTGAATCCCATGTGTTTTAAGTATCTTTAATTCTTTTAGAAATATCATACCTTATTTAATTAAAATAAAAAGCAAAGTAAATAAAAAATTTTATAATTGACAATTGATAATCGTAGAGACGGCGCAATCGCATGGGCGCGATTTATCGCGTCCATGTATGTTGAATATGAAATCCCTAACAAGGATTTTGCAAATGTGTGGTTATCATTTTCTATTGATAATGCGAATCAGAAGTAAAAATGTCCTGAAAGGACAAAATTTTCATAACCGCAGGCGAGCGATAGCGTTGCCTGAGGACTTTGCCCCAGCCATGACACCGGCTTAAAAAGCCGAATTTTCGCACTACCGCAGGCGAGCGTAGCGTTGCCTGCGGACTTTGCCCCAGCCATGACACCGGCTTGAAAAGCCGAACTTTCGCACTACCACAGGCGAGCGTAGCGTTGCCTGTGGTTTTTGCCTGCGGACAGCGAGAAGTTTTGCCCATTCGGGCAAGTTCGGCGCTTTCGCACTACCGCAGGCAACGCTACGCTCGCCTGCGGTTACGAAAATCAAGCCCTTCCTTTACAGGCAGCGTTATCGTCTCACTGTTTCTTCCGCCGGTCGTTGACCGGCGGTTATGAAAATTATGGCTTTCAGCCAGATATATGCTTTCAAATA
>JAIROW010000067.1 GCA_031257315.1 Prevotellaceae bacterium | reverse complement strand
AAATATGTTACTCGCGTCTGAATCTGTTGGATTGGGAAGTTGCTGGCTGTATTTTCCTTTACAGGCTTTTGACGGTGATAAAAAAGACGAATTGTTGAAAGAATTAAAAATCCCCAATGGATTTAAACCATTTACGTCAATGATAGTTGGATATAAAGAAAATGATAAATTTGATACACCCGAAAGAAAAATAAATAATATATTTTATGTAAAATAATATTAAAGAAAATAATGGGATACGCCGCCATGTCGTATAACAGAATAAAACACGAGGCAGTCCTCAAAGCACGCAGATGACGCAGATTATACGGATTTTCACAGATAAAATTTTTTATTCCATGATTTATAATCCGCATATAACTGTTTTTTCAATCAATTTTCAGTATTATCGCATAGTTCAGTTCTTAAACCGTTTAGAGATACTGACGAGGCGGCGGCGATATTTCCAAGTCTGTCCATTACAAAACGCTGTGAAAACGTTTTTACTCCGCAGGGCGTTGCAATTCCAAACCAGCACAGTCCGACGGGTTTTTCTGCGCTGCCTCCGTCCGGACCCGCTATTCCGGTAATGGAAATGGCATAATCGGCGTTCAGTTTTTTTCGTGCGCATTTCGCCATCTGCGCGGCAACAGTTTCGCTGACCGCTCCGTATTTTTCAATGTCTTCGGGACGGACTCCGAGCAAATCCGTTTTTATTTCGTTGGAATAAGCCACAATTCCGCCTCTGAAATACGCTGAACTGCCCGGAACAGAAGTTATTCTGTGCGCCGTTTTGCCTCCCGTACAGGATTCGGCTGTTGCAAGCGTCGCATTTTTTTGCAACAGAAGTTTACCAGTAACAGATTCCAGAGAATCAGGCTCGTAACCGTAAATACTGTTGCCAAGAACCGGAAAAAGCCGGTCGAACAGTTTTTCAATTACTTCATGCGCATTGCCGCTATCGACCGTCGAGAGTCGGAGTTTGACGCCGGTTTCGATATTTGGCAGATAGGCAAGCGAAATATTTGCCGGCAACGATTTTTCCCAGTCTTCGATTGTTTCGGCAAGAACTGATTCCGGTATTCCGAAAGTCATCATTGTCCTGTGTACGATTTGCGGCAATAATATTTTGTTTTTCAGCATATTAATAACGTCTGGAAACATTTTCATCATTTCGTCAGGCACGCCCGGCATGGCGACAAAAATTTTCCTGTCCTTCTCAAACCACAAACCCGGAGCGGTTCCGTTTCTGTTTGGTATAACGACGCTACATTCCGGCGCTTCAGCCTGACGCCTGTTCAGTTCGCTCAGTTCCATACCCCGTCGGGCAAATCTGTCTCTGATAAAATCAAGCGTCGGTTGATGTACTATCATTTTTGCAGACCCGAAATACTCTGCCAGAGTTTTTTTTGTAATATCGTCGCTTGTTGGACCAAGTCCGCCGGTTATTAAAATAATATCCGCTCTTTTTTCAGCTTGACGCAAAGCGTCCTTTATTTCGTTTCCGTTATCGGATATTGACGTTATTCTGCCGGTTTTTATGCCTGCAATATTCAGATTTACAGCTATCCATGCCGAATTTGTATCGACAATCTGTCCTATTAAAATTTCATCTCCGACGGTAATTATTTCTGCTTTGTACATGAAAAATTAAAATTAAATTCCAATAAATTTATTTGACACGCAAATTTCTGATAATCATATCTTAAACCTGCAATATCTGATTGCAAATATATGAATTTTTTTTTTAACAAATGTTTTGGATACTGGAAAGATAAACTTTCTAAAAGCCATAATTTTCGTAACCGCAGATTGTTAATCTGCTGAAAAAACATTAGAGACATTGCATGCAGCGTCTCTACTTCACATTATTCACAACATTGACACACGATTATAAAAACACTGATTTTAAGGCAATTGCTACGATGGCAAATTTATATGAACTATAATAATTTTCGTGCGTTTGCTCTGAAATAATGCAGCAAATTTTGGAAATCAATAAAAAATGTGCATCTTTGCAGAATTGTTTTATTTATTTAAATATAAAGATTGAAATAGAAACGTATATTATTAAAACCATGTGTGTATGAAAGTTAAATTATTTTTGTTATTACTGCTGTATTCGTCAGCAAACCTGAATGCAAGCGCAATAGACGATTCCGTAGCCTATTCTATGGGGATACAGCTTGCTATCAGCCTTCAGAAAAACGGGATTTTGAATAAATTTGAGCAAAATGCCTCGTTTCTCGAAGCGTTTAACGACATGAAAAACAGCGCGTCGAAATTAACGCTGAACGATATGGAACGGGTTCTGACAACGTATTTTACAAACGTTTTTGAAAAGGACAAAGCCGAAAACGAAGTTGCGGGGAAAAATTTTCTCGAAAATAATGCAAAAAATCCGGGCGTAGTCGTGCTGCCCTCAGGTTTGCAGTACAAAATTGTGAAACAGGGCGACGGGAAAATCAAACCAAGACTGACCGACAATATCGAAGTTCACTATCGCGGAACGCTTGTTGACGGCACGGTTTTTGACTCTTCCTACGAATCGGGGCAGCCTATGACAATTCAGCTTAACGACGTTATTGAGGGCTGGAAAGAAGGCTTGCAGCATATTACCGAAGGCGGTAAAATTTTACTCTACATACCTGCTTCGCTGGCTTATGGCGACAAAGTCATGGCAGGCGGTAAAATCGGTCCCAATTCCACGCTGATTTTTGAAATAGAACTGTTTAAAATAACGCCGCCCGAAACAACAGAAACAGAAGAAACAAAATAAGCCGGTATTTTTCAGGTTAGCGTACCAGAAGCAAAAAACAGTCTTTTTTGTCTTTATAATTTTTGTATCAATCAAAAAAAGATTATTTTTGCATAAAATATTACGATACGATATGATTTATTCATTTATAATAACTGAACAGAAATCTTTTATAAGGGAATATCATATACCATGCGAATATTCGCTGTATGATTTTAAAAGATTTATAGAAAACGATCTGGATTTCGATGATTCTCAGCACGGAGCCTTTTTTCTGCTGGACGACAGGAATAAAAAAACAGAATGTTATTCCCTGTTCGACGACACGGGAAACGGCACAATGGATTCCGTTACGCTGGAAGATTTGTCCCGCAAAAAGAAATTGAAAAAATTGCTCTATACTTTCGATTTTTTCAACAACCGTTCTCTGCTGATGGATTTTATGGGAGAAGTAGAAGCCCTGCCGCGAACAAGCTATCCTATTGTAGTACAGAGCAAAGGCAAACCTCCGGGGCAATTTTCGGAAAATCCGCCGGAAGACGAAATCCCCGACATTGCAACAGACGAGGACGAGGACAGCGACAGTTATTATGACGAAGACGAAATGTAATCGCCGGCGCAGGGCGTATTTTTCATTAAAAGCAAAAAGAAAAGTCGGGTTTTGAGTATCCCGACTTTCCCTTACTAACCATCTAACCTAACTAAACTATGAAAAACAAATTCTGATTATAAGATGAAAAACACGAAAAAAGGTTTAATCAGGTCGATATTTTTTTTTGATATTCGCATGGTTGAATTGCAAAACAATTTCTGTGGCGATATAAAAACAGGCGACAACAGCAACAGTACCGCGAAAAAGATTTGACATCAAAATCGCGGTTCATGGCAGTTTTAAATATTTATGTTAATTTCTGGATATTCAATTTGTTCCGCCGACGGTCAGTTTTTTGACCAGAGCCGAAGGCAAACCCTGAGAAACGGGAACGCCCTGTCCGTCCTTACCGCAAGTCCATGTGCTGTGGTCAATTTTTAGATTGTTGCCAATCATGGTTATATCTGCCAAAGCTCTTGGTCCATTGCCAATTATGTTTATATCCTTGACAGGTTGCGTAAGTTTGCCGTTTTCGATAAGGTATCCCGATTTTACAAAAAACGTAAAATCGCCGGCGCCTATTTCCACCTGTCCGTTACTGAAAGTATCGACGTATATTCCGTTTTTTACGCTTGCAATAATGTCGCTTTCTGGAATATTCCCGTTTTCCATGTACGTAATTCTCATGCGCGGAATTGGGGCGTGCCTGAACGATTCGCGCCGTCCGTTGCCAGTCGGGGCGACGTTGTAGTGTTTGGCGCTTATGCGGTCGTGAATATACGAAGTCAAAACGCCTTCGCGAACAAGAAACGTTTTCTGGCTTTCTATGCCTTCGTCGTCGAAATTAATTGATCCTCTGTTGTTTGGAATAATTCCGTCGTCCACTATGTTTATACTTCTGTCGCAAATCTGTTTACCGTATTTATCCGAAAATATTGATGTTTCCTTTCTGTTGAAATCGGCTTCAAAGGAGTGTCCGATAGCTTCGTGCAGCAAGATTCCCGAACTGCCGGCAGCCATAACCACAGGCATTTCGCCGCCCTTCGGGACAATTGCTTCAAACATGAGGCTGGTTTTTCTGACAGCTTCCTGAGCAAGATCCTCTACAAGCGCGTCCGTCAAAAATTCCACTCCTTTTCGGAACGAGCGTCCTGCATACCAGTTTTCGATTTTTCCGTCTTTTTCCATTATACATACAACGCTCAGTGAAACCATCGGGCGATAATCGAAAGATAGCTGACCTTCGGAGTTAAAAAACATTATCCATGACGACGAATCGGAAAGATTGACGTTTACTTTGCTCACTTTGGGGTCGAGTTCAAAAATTCTGTCGTTAAGTTTCTGAACGTATGGAATTTTGTGTCTTATGGTAATGTCTTCCCATTTTTTTTCTACCGGATAACGGTTTGCAAACGTTTTTTCATTAACATTGATTGAAGATATTTTTGCGTTTTCGTCGGCAATACCGGCAGCCGTTCTGGCGGCTTTCAGCATGTCGTTGAGCGTAATGACTTCGGTATAGGCATATCCCGTTCTGTCGCCCGAAACGACTCTGACGCCCATTCCAAAATCGACGTCGGAAGCCGCTTTGCTGACAGTATTGTCGCGCAGCGACAAATTGTTGCTTGACGTGTTTTCAAAATACAAATCGGCATAACTTCCGCCTCTCGACATTGCTTCGGCAATAACTTTTTTAAGGTCGGCGTCGCTGACGCCAAAATGTTTCATAATTTCAGACATGTTCTTTTCGTTTTCCGTTTTTTGAGCAAATATCTTATTATTGAACAGCATGACGCCAATCGTCGTCAGTCCGCTGTTTTTAACAAAATCTCTCCGTTTCATTCTTTTACAAAAAATAACTTCGGCGCAAAGGTAATTGAATTATTTGAGATTATGAAATTTGGAGGTTCTGTAAAAAGTATGCTGGTATAAAAATTTGGCAATCAGGAAATAAAGTGTTAATTTTGTGTCATGAAAATACAAATACTACTTTGTTGTCCCGATTGCCAAAATGCAAAGATAGAGAAAAACGGTAAAAAGGATACGAAAGGAATAGAGGTAATAACTGCCTTTTATGGCATCGCATAAGACGGACATTTCGCAAAACATGCTGTTTTTTCAAAGAAATTTTTTAATCATTTGAAATTTTTCGATTTGGCTTTCTTTTATATCAATTATGGCTTTGTTTAAATTTTAGCATACTTATTATTAATGCGAATCAGGAGTTAAAATGTCCCAGAGGGACAAAATTTTCATAACCGCAGGCGAGCGATAGCGTTGCCTGCGGCTAAAAACGACAATAACCGACTGCCTGAAAGGCAGAACTCTATCGCAATAGAATTGAAGTTTTGCCTTACAGGCAATGATGAGAACGATTGTGTTACCGCAAACCGCGCTTCGCTTGTATGCGGTTATGAAAATTTAGCCCATTCGGGCTAAAATAACGTCTTCAACCATTGATTCGCATTATTATTAGACAGGTATAAAGGTATGTACGTTTATGAAAATTCTACCTTTCAGGCATACAACCGGATACTGTCCGGTAAAAACAGTGGACGAAGCCATAAATTATTTAAATTATTCCGTATTTGGCAGCCGGCTGATTGAAATTCCCCGCGCATTACTTCAACTTGAAAGCCTCGACGCAGATAAAATAATGTGGTATTCCGACGATTTTAAATTACAGTCATCAATAACTCTGTTATCCAGAATCGAAAACGCTGCCCCCGTACTTAAAACGCTTATAAACAGGTATTTTCATTTGCAAACAAACAAAAATATGCTGGAACGGACTAAAAAAACCGATAAAAATAAAAAGCATTTATAACACATATCCATAGATTGTGAAAACAGTCTGTTGATATGTGTTGTGTTAAATTATATAAAAAACGTTGTCCGTATTGAATATTGATGTACTTTTGCATAATAATTTAATTTATTGATTTAATATAAAAAATGATTATGAATAATATTATCGTGATTTCAGCCCCGTCGGGAACAGGTAAGACAACAATAATCAATCATTTACTGGATAAGTTTAAAGAATTGGAGTTTTCAGTTTCGGCGACAAGCAGAGCGCCGCGTCCCAACGAAATCAACGGCAAACATTATTATTTTATTTCTCAGGAAGAATTTAAAAAACGTGTTGAACAAAACGAATTTATCGAATGGGAAGAAGTTTACGACGGAACAATGTACGGCACGCCGGCGTCGGAAGTCAGCAGAATCTGCGGTTTAAAAAAGGTCGCTCTGCTTGACCTCGATGTTTTCGGCGCACTGAATTTTAAGAGCAAATTCAAAAATGCTTTTCTGATATTTGTTCTGCCTCCGTCGCTTGAAGTGTTGAGAGAAAGGCTTGAAAAAAGAGGCTCGGAATCGCCGGAAGCCATCGACAGAAGAATTGAAAAGGCAAAGGAAGAACTGACACACGCGCTTCAATTCGACTACATGCTGCTTAACGACGAGCTTGACGAGGCACAGTGCGAAATTGAACACACGGTTTCAAATTTTCTCCACAACAAAATCGTACCCGACACATTCCGTATTGTCGAATAAAAAAATTTCAGGCATAAAATTAATACCGACGGTTTAATGCGGACATGACAGGACTGGTTTAAAAATTCTGTAAGAGAGGATTCTCGTTGTAGAGAAAATGGCAATGCCTTTTCTCTACCGTGGATGCCTTCGACAACAATTTTGGCGACTGATAAAAAAGCCGCCCGATTTTTTATTCTGTCCGACTGTATTCATATTGCAGGCAAATGACAGGAATAAAACGGCTCACCAGCAAAACCCTGTGTTTATCTGAAAAAAAATATTAACTTTGTGATTCAAAATATTGAATTATGTTACAGGAATTATTAAAGTATGTTCTACCGAAAGAAAGGCTCACCAACAAAACCCTGAGTTAAGCATAAATGTAAGCGAGACTAAAAATGAAGAATTTGATATCTGTAATTCCTCTTAAAGAAGCTCTGAACGCCTTTATTTTAGCATTGAAAGATTCAGCAGAAGCATTAGTTGAACGATTTATAAAGAAGTTTAATATTTCATCAT
>JAIROW010000021.1 GCA_031257315.1 Prevotellaceae bacterium | reverse complement strand
TTTCTTCATCAAAAGAAATGTCGTACAGTCTGGCAATATCGCCGGGTCCCTGTCCATACGACATTCGTTTGATAAATTTTCCGTTTCTGTCGAAAACAGCCAGACCTCCCCCTTTTAATTCATCAAAAATATAAATATGACTGTCTGTAATTATGATTTTATTTATATCGTCAAGCAAACTTTCATCGGTAGTTTCAAGCGGTATCAATTTAATATCATTAACCAAAGTATCAAAATCAATGAATAATTGCCTTTTCAGAAACGGATTGACATCAATTGTAATAATCGAATCTGTTTCAGCGCTTAATATTGTGGTTGAATCAATTTGCAGAGCTGCGATTTGCTCCGGCGTATAACGGCTTGTACGTGTTGTACTCTGGTTGCAGGCTGCAAACATACAAAGAATCATCAGAATCAATAAACTGTTTTTCATATCAATTATATGTTATTTAATTTATAAATGATTTAATTTAATGACAAGTATTGGTAAAAAATATACCAATTTCACATTGCATATACAATCTGTCATTTTTTTAATTCATATATACATAAAACAGGATTTGAATCAATATCCTTTAATTCGTCGATATTGATTTTGACAGTATATTCTGCATTTTCAGAATTGCCTTTTTCCGTTTCATCGCAGGATAAAATAACTGCAATACAAATAAATAGCCATATTATTTTTTTCATTTAACAAATAAATTTAAATTAATTATTTTGACAGAAATCTCTTGATAATTTAAACGCAAAGTTAGCTAAAAAAATTTTAATCTGTTCAAAATTATTCGCAGGTGAAATTTATTTTATTTTTTAAACAATTTTAAACCATTAAACAATAAACAGTTGAAAAATTGAAAAAATTTACAGTAGTATCAGATGTTTTGTTCTTGCTGATGCTAACTTTTAATTAACATAATTGATTTTTCAGGATATTTGAAATGTTGAGACGCGATATTTGAAAACATGGCGCGATAAATCGCGCCCTACATTTCAACCGTGCGAGGTTTTTCTGCTGCCGTAATCCTGTGAAAATATAAGCAAAAATATAATAATCAGGCATAACGGTTTCTTAAAATATTTTGGCTGATAAAAATAAAAATATTATTTTTGCGACTGCAAAACAGTGAAATGGCAATGAACAGTCAAGGCGATTCACATACATAATAGAGTTTATGCAGATTTGATATTTGAAGATTTCAGGCAATTGTTGTGGCAGTAAAATTACATAAACTCGAATAAATAAAGAAAAATATATATACATGAAATACCGTATCATACTTCTTACATTCTTACTGCCCAGCACAATGCTGTGGCAAATGACAGCCGTCGCGCAGCAACCGTCGCGGTTGACAACCGATTTGATTGAACATACCGACCGAGTATGGCTTGACGGTTATCTGTCGAATCTGTCTTTGAATGAGCTGAAAACGGCAGTCGAACGCTTTCAGACAGTCGAAATTCGTAATCGCCGTCCCGTTTTGGGCTGGGCGCTGAACAGTAACCGTAAAAATACGCTGCAAACGGCGTATCGCGTGATGCTCGCCACATCGCCGGACATGCTTGACAAAGACTCTGCCGACGTGTGGGACAGCCGCCGGACAGAGAGCGACAATTCCGTTGCCGTTGCCGTCGAAAGCGATTTGCTGCCGTCAACCGTCTATTACTGGAAAGTGAAAACGTGGGATAATCACGGCGATGAAAGCCGGTGGTCGGCGATACGCGCTTTCGTTACGGCTGACAAACTGGACGGCGTTACGGCGCGTTATCCTCTGCAAATAACCGACGAGTATCCCGTCCGCTCAACCGCATTGAGCAACAGCCTGCATCTGTTCGATTTTGGAAAAGACGCTTTCGGGAGACTGAAACTGACCATTCCCTCAACACTTGCAACAGCCGATACCATACTGATACGGCTTGGCGAAGCCATCAAGGACGGTCGCATCGACCGCAACCCCGTCGGGACGGTACGCTATGCCGAATACCGTTTGCCCGTCATCGCCGGCACACATACATATATAATAAAAATACGTCCAGACAGACGCAATACTAATGTCGGCGCAAACGAAAGCGCTGTCAGCCCGATACTGATGCCAGACTATACCGGCGAAGCGCTGCCCTTCCGATACTGCGAAGTCGAAAATTGCCTACCGTTGACCGGACATGCTGTGCAGGTTGTCAGGCAGACGGTGCATTATCCATTTGACGGGACAGCTGCCGCGTTTCATTCGTCCGATTCAACGCTCAACGCGGTTTGGGAGATGTGCAAATATTCCGTCAAAGCGACGTCGTTTGCAGGCGTGTATGTCGATGGCGACCGCGAGCGTATTCCCTACGAAGCCGATGCGCTCATCAATCAGCTGTGCCACTACGCCGCCGACCGCGAGTTTGCCATCGCCCGTTACAGCCATGAATATCTGCTGTATCACCCGACGTGGCCTTCGGAATGGGCGATGCAGTCGGTACTGATGGCTTGGACGGACTATCTTTATACAGGCAATCGACAGTCGCTGCAACGTTTCTATTCCGACCTGAAAGCCAAGAGTCTGCTCGGACTGAAAGAGAGTAACGGACTAATCAGCACGCGCACAGGCAAGCTCACGTCCGATTTCCTTCAAACCATTCATTTCAGCGGCGATAATTTTCGTGACATTGTTGACTGGCCTCAAAGCGAAATGGACGGATTTATCCATTCCGATTACAACGCTGTTGTAAACGCATACCATTACCGCGCTCTTTATCTGCTGTCGCTGATAGCCGAAGCCGTTGGCAACAACAGTGAAAAAGAAGAGTTTGCACGTCTCGCCAGCCAGATGAAAAAGGATTTCAACCGTGCATTTTTCGATGCCGAGAAGGGCTGTTACCGCGACGGCGTCGGCATCGATCACAGTTCGCTTCATGCAAACATGTTCGCTGTGGCGTTCGGGCTGGTTGCCGACAGGCACATACCGTCCGTACTGTCGTTCATTCGTTCGCGCGGCATGGCTTGCAGCGTATATGGCTCGCAGTTTCTTGGCGACGCAGTTTATGACGCGCACAATGCAGACTACGGATTGCAGCTGCTCGCCTCGTCAGGCACGCGCAGCTGGTATAACATGCTTCGCGCCGGCTCGACCATCTCGATGGAGGCGTGGGACAACCGCTACAAACCCAATCAGGACTGGAATCACATTTGGGGAGCGGCGGCTCTCAACCTCATATCGCGCAAACTGATGGGCGTCGAACCGCTCGAACCCGGTTTTGCCAAAATCCGCATCAAGCCACAGCCAGCGACGCTACGGCAGGCAACAATCAAACTCCCGTCCATACGCGGCGACATATACGTATCGTTCAACAACCTCGTCGGCGAAAGTTTCACCGTCGAAGCTACCGTCCCCGTCAATGCCACCGCCGAAGTCTGGCTGCCAAAATTATCAGGCAAATACAGCCTCACCGTTGACGGACAGCCTCAAAAAGGCACGCCGTCGGGCAATTTCGTAATAGTTACAGCAGGCTCTGGCAGGCATGAGTTTGTCATTAATTGATAATTGACAATTGACAATTTATGCGAATCAGGGGGTTGAAAACGTTATTTTAGCCCGAATGGGCAGAACAAAAACGACTGAGGCGTTTTGCCCATTCGGGCAAGTTCCGCGCTTTCGCAATGCCGCAGGCAACGCTACGCTCGCCTGCGGTTATGAAAATTTTGTCCTTTCAGGACATTTTAACTTCTGATTCGCATTATTAATATCTACACTCTAATATCTAATATCTAATATCTAAACTTTACACTCTAATTTTTCAGCCCGAATGGTTGGGTGTTCAAAATGATGTACCGCAGCTGGCGCTGGAATGGGTATATCATATATGGCACGGATTTAAGAGAAATCTTAAAAATCTGCGTTATCTGCGTGCTAAAAAGGCACGGATTTAAGGGTGCGATAAATCGCGCCCCTCGACAAATCACACCATCAGCAAATGGTGCAATACATCATAAATTTGAACGGGGCGATGTTTAAAATTGACAGAATTTGCCTGTCAGAAACCCCTCAAACCACCATATTTCTGTTTTTTAACATTATATTTTTTTTAAGATTTTTTAACGTTTAAACTTTTTATTTACAGTTATTTAAAAAATAATAAATAGACAAAATTAATTTCATGCAATTTTTTTTTGAACAAAATCAAAAAAACAGTTATATCTTTGCGTCGAAATATGTAATTGTAAATTTTGGAAGAACGGAAATATCAAAAAATGTAACAGAAATTTTAAATTAAAAAAAATTAAAAAAACAGTATTAAACCTTAAAAATTGTGCTAAATGTGTTTTTGCAGTGAAATAAAAATTGTTGAAAAAAAGTTATTAACAAGCCCGTTTTTTAAATAGTTTGTCACTATTTTTTTAGAGAGAGAGAGAGAGAGAGAGAGAGAGAGAGAGAGAGAGAGAGAGAGAGAGATTATCAGATAGTTACGTGTTTCTCCCCGTATTATACGGGCAGAAATATATTGAAAAATATACGGATTTTTTCAAACGGTTCTTATGGAGAACCGTCCAGAAAAAATCCTTTTTTTATTTATATGTCGAACCTTAAAACCTGCCTGCCTATGGAGAATGAAAAATAAAAAATAAAAGAAGATAATTTAAAAGAAAATCCCTTGCGATTTTATGCTCTCAAGCCGTTAGTTAATTTAATTCCTGACAAAGGGAACTTGACGGCAGTCCCGATAAAACATGTAAAACATGCTTTTCGGAGTATATAAATATAAATTAAAAAAAATTATTTTTTCGATAATAACATTAAAAAGATATGATAGAAAAGTTATTAAGATTTGTTAATATAAATACATTCCGCACATTTGTAACAGCATTTTTTATGTGCGGGTGTTCGCTTTCCCTGTTTGCTCAGGGAAAAATTACGGGAAAAGTTTCCGACCATTCGGGGAAAGCTGTTGCCGGCGTGTCCGTCGTTATTAAAGGGACAAATGTCGGCATGTCAACCGATGTAAACGGAGACTATGCTATCAACTCGACCGGCGAAGACAATGTGCTGATATTCTCGCTTATAGGGTATGTTACACAGGAAATTGCAGTTGGCTCGCGGACAACAATTAATGTCAGTCTGGAAGAAGAAACAACTGAACTTGAAGAAGTTGTCGTTGTCGGGTACGGCACGCAGAAAAAAGCCCACCTTTCCGGCGCGGTCAGCACCATCTCAAGCAAACAGATGGAGAACCGCCCTGTAACGAATGCCAATATCGCCTTGCAGGGACTGGCGCCTAACGTAAATATCCGCATGACAAACGGAAACCCGACGCAGACGCCAGAAATTAATGTGCGCGGATATACGTCAATCAATGGAGGTTCGGCTCTTATTCTTGTCGATAACGTGCCGATGACTCCCGAAGAATTTGGTCGCGTCAATCCTGCGGACATTGAGAGCGTATCAGTTTTGAAAGACGCCGCTTCGGCTGCCATTTATGGTGCGCGTGCCGCCTTTGGAGTTATTCTTGTAACAACAAAAACGGCAAAAAGCAGCAAACTCGAAATATCCGCAGATGTTAATTACGCCTACCGGCAGGAAATCAACTGGTACAAGCAAGACCTTGATTTGGTCAACTTCATGGAAATAATCAACCTCGTAAGCGGTGACGGTGAGTTTAATGGTGCGCAGATAGAGTATGCCCGCAAGCGCATGGCTGACCCGTCGCTGCCGGAAATCCTTATGCCCTTTGACCCGATAATGCCAGGACAAGACGGGCAAGACCGTTATGACTATTACGCCATGACCGACTGGCACAAGCTCCTCGCCAACCCGTCGCCCATGACGTTGAACGCCAATGTCAGCATCGGGCAGCGCAACGAGCGCATGAACTTCATGACCAGCGCCGCCTATCTCTCAAACGATGGAATATACATCGGCGAAAAACCCTACAAGCGCTACAATATCCGCTCCGGTGGAAATTACAAGCTCTTCAAATGGTGGACGGTCGGAGCCAGCATCACCTATAACCGCACTGAATGGGACACTCCTTATATTATAGGATCATTGGGAGCGGGTGGCGCGGCTGTTAACCTCTCTGGTGGATACATCAAGAACCCGCCGAAGAACCCCGACGGAACATGGACGGAATCTGGCACCATGATGGGAGAGCTTCTGGAAGGCGGTCGCTGGGTGCGCAGGCAGAACGATACGCAGTTTACATTCAACACCACCTTCGACGTAATCAAGGACGTATTCACAATCAAAGCCGACGCCAACATCCGCCTCTTCAACGAGGGCAGAGACTCGTGGCAGCTGTCTATCCCCAACTCCCGCACACCCGGAGTCATTGACCGCGGTCATACCTCGTCGATAGCATACGCAGGGACGGAAAACAGTCTCACGACGATGAACATATACGGCGACTTCCACAAAACCTTCGCCGGAAAGCATTTTATACAAGCCCTCGCCGGATTCAACCAAGAACATACATCTAAATCAAACTCATGGGTAAACCAGCAGGAACTGATAAGCGAGAACTTCCCGACACTCGCCCTTGCCACAGGAACCATCACCCGCGGACAAGGCAAGTCTGTCCTCGCACTTCGCGGCTTATTCGGCAGATTGAACTATACTTTCGACAACCGTTACATAATAGAGTTCAACGGACGCTACGACGGAACGTCGCGCTTCGGAAAGGGACGCCGTTTCGGTTTCTTCCCCTCCATTACCGGTGCATACATCGTCAGCAACGAGAAGTTTTTCGAGCAGATAAAGAAAACCCTGCCCGTCAGTTTTCTCAAGCTCCGCGCATCATACGGCTCGCTTGGCAATCAGGGAAAGTGGGACGACAACTATTACCCGTACTTTGCAACAATGCCAAACCCGTCGCAGGGCAGCATGTTTATAGACGGCAACCGTTTGCTGGGTACAAGCCGTCCGAACGGTGAAGCAGCCGGAAACCTGACATGGGAGACCGTGCGCACCGTCAACTTCGGAGTCAACCTCGGATTGCTCAACGACCGACTCTCCATCGAGTTCGACAAATACACCAGATACACCGAAGGAATGTTGGCGCCCTCAAAGCCAATCCCCGCGCAGTTCGGCGCAAACGTAGCCAGAACCAATGCTGCCGACCTCAAAACTAAGGGATGGGAACTCGACGTAACATGGCGCGACCACTTTGAGCTGGCAGGCTCGCCGTTTAACTACTCCGTCCGCTTAATGCTCTCCGATGCCCGTGCATGGATAACCAAGTACGAAACAAACCCCGACAAGCTGCTCGCCACCAGCCTCACAAATCCTACATACTACGAAGGACAGGAAATAGGCGAGATATGGGGCTTTGAAGTTCCCGGACTTTTTCAGTCGAAGGAAGAAGCAGACATCTGGTGGGATCAGCGACCCATACAGCACATTGAACGCACCGAGCTGACTGCAGGCGACATGAAGTTCAACGACCTCAACGGCGACGGCATAATCAATACCGGCAAAGGCACAGTAGATGACCCGGGCGACCGCCGTATAATCGGTAATACAACCGCTCGTTTCCCGTACAGTATCGACCTGAACGCAAGCTGGAAAGGCTTCGACCTCCGCCTCTTCTTACAGGGAATAGGTAAAAGAGACTGGTACCCCGAAAATCAAGCAAGCGGATGGTGGTACGACGTCAATAACCCGTATCAGGAGTTCTGGAGTTCATACCTCAGCACCTGGCGCACACCGGGATTACATATCCGCGACCGTTGGACGCCTGAAAACCCCAACGGATACTATCCGCGCCTGTTTCACCGCTCGGCGCAGAACGGAAATACAGCCGAATGGATGAGGGCTAACACGCGATACATACAGGACGCATCTTATCTCCGCCTCAAAAACGTAACAATCGGCTATACCCTTCCCGAAAAGCTGACAGGCAAGGCAGGAATCAGTCGTGTCCGCGTTTACTTCAGCGGCGAAAACCTCTGGACGCTCAGCCATATCTTTGTAGATTCGATCGACCCCGAAACGCTGGGAACAACGAACTATTCGACTTATGCAATGCAACGGGTACTTTCACTTGGACTGAATATTAATTTCTAATAAAGATAGATATATGAAGAATATAAGTTTATATACAGCAGTAATACTGTCGTGCATGTCAGCAATGACTTCATGCGACGACGACTTTATGAACGAAATACCGCAGACGTCAATCACCGTTTCGGGGTATTTTAATACGGTTAGCGACCTTGAGACTTACACCAACAATTTCTATTCGATGTTGTCGTGGGGTGGTATTCGCGATGCCGACTCCGACAATGTTACCGGACCGGGACATTCGGAAGGTAGCGAAACATGGCAGGTTGTAAACGATCTTCTTAATGCAGGTAATGTAGGAGGATGGGGACAGTGGTGGAATATCCGCTCGGCTAATGTGCTGCTCGACAATGTTGAGCGCGTAAAAGGCGTAGAAGCTGACATAAATCACCATATTGGCTTCGCCCGCTACATCCGCGCAATGCAGTACATAGATCTTGTGCGCCGCTACTCGGACGTTCCGTACATCGAGCATGCCATATCGAGCGATGACCCCGACGTTTACCGTGCGTCCGATCCCCGTGCTTATGTAGTGGACAAGATTATGGAAGACCTTGAATATGCCTCCGCCAATATGAAATCGGATTTGGGCAACCGCACGCGCGTAAATAAGTACTGCGCCCTGGCGCTCCTCTCCCGCTTCGCGCTATATGAAGGAACATACCGTAAATATCATGCCGAGCTAAACCTCCAGTCCACCGCCAATCGTTTTCTTGAACGTGCCGTAACAGCATCAGAAGAAGTGATGAAAAACGAACAGTTCGCCATCGCCGATACAAGCGTGGACAATGCAGGAGGCGCAACAGCCGCGCCAAATATTAAAGGCTGTCCGGCATACCGCGCTCTGTTTGCATCTCTCGACCTGTCGAGTAACAAGGAGGTCATACAATGGGTACAGTTCCGTCCGGACATAGACCAGAATTACAACATGGGAGCGGTAAACATCACTATGTTCGGACTGAGTCGCAGCCTGATGGAAAGCTATCTGACAGCCGACGGCAAACCATACAGCAGTGTGTCCGGCTATGCCACTCTTCCGTATTTTGAAGGCTTTGCTAACCGCGACCCGCGCCTTGCCGAGAACTTCGCGCATCCGGGCAGCAGCTCGCGCTCCCCAAGCTTTGTTAAGTATGA
>JAIROW010000280.1 GCA_031257315.1 Prevotellaceae bacterium | reverse complement strand
TTCAGATATTCATTATTTAATGAATCAATATCATCTCTTGTCGTTATTGCTTTGTTTATTGTTTTGTTTATTGCTCTGTTTATTGCTTTGTGTAACCATTTACAGCCAATGTTTTCTTTTGAAAACCCTTCAACGCCAATGGCATTCATTATTACCGGAATATTGTTTTTTTCAGCACAATCAATTAATGCTACAAGTTTTGGCGCAAAATTTTCATATTTAAATTTCAATATTCCTCCTCCCACTATTACTATTAAATCTGAATTTTTGTCAATCTGTTTTTCGTAATGTCGTTTATATGATTCTTTTAAAAGGAGAAAACGAATTTTTGACAGTGATAATTTCCGAAGTATTTTGAGCGTTTTTATAAACAGAATATTTCGATTTTGAAAATTCAAATCTACTTTTTCTGACAGAATGTTACCAAACTGCTCTTTAAACAGATATTCAGTACAGTCTGCAATAACAATATCTCCAATATTGGCGCTGTATAAACCGACAAAAGTTATTTTTTTCATTATAATTCTTGCATGTTAACTGTTGCAATAATTTGGCAAAAAACAGACGTTGTCAAAAACGTATAAAAAATGCAGTAAAGTAGGTACATTGCAGCGAAAAGGCATTGCCATATTTCAGGCAATCCTATATTTTCACTGTTTCTTCCGCAGGTCGTTGACCTGAGGTTATGAAAATTCCGGTTTTCAGCCATTATGTATGCTTTTAAATATGGTATGTAAATTGTCATTTATCAGTTGTTTTTCCTGACGGTTTAATCCAATAAAATATCCTGCCGGAAGCAGAACTGTATAGAACGCAAATGAGGTTATAAACAGACCTTTCCATTCAGAATAACAGGTATGAAGCAACAGTGGCAGAGGCAAGGTTATGGCAACAGTTGCCACAATTCTCCATAATACATTTTTCACATACTTCACTGCTTTGAAAATACCGAAATACCGCATAAACAGCAGACGTACAGTAAATAGCATTAGATCTACTGCCGCCTTGACAAGTACTACTGCAGGCGGAGAATATCCCAATTTTAGAACAATATATGACAGGACAATATTTAACCCTGTAATAGAACTGGCAGTTACAATATATTTTTTTATTTTCCCCGTTGCCTGTACAGTCATCCAGAAAGGCGCACCCAGAGCATTCAGCAGCGAATCCAGCATAATTATCAGGCAAAAGACATTAGCATGTTCCGGTACTGTTTTCAGCCATATTTTCATAACGAAATCAAGATTAAGCATCAGCGGCAGATTCAGACAGAAAAGCATCAGAAACGAGAATTTTGAAGAACGGAAAATCAGCTGTTCCAGTTGCCGTTTTTTGCCCAAAGCATAAAGTTTTACTATCTGAGGTCGGAAGGCAGTCTGAAAATTTGAAACAAAGTGGTACATGGCTCCATTTACTTGATTGGCAACCCCTTTGGCAGCATTAACGGCTACTCCGTGAAAAATATTCAGTAAAATATTAACACCCTGACCGGCGCTGACGTTTGCCATGCTGCCGAACAGACTCCAGCCTGAAAAAGAAATCAGCTTAACGAACAGTTTTTTATCGCGGAAGTAATAATAATAGCCTGTTCCCGTTTTTCTGCGGCAAAAAGATCTGAAACAGAAAAATATGCACACTGAAACAGACAAAGTCAGCACGGAAAATGTTTTCAGTTTATCGAAGCCGCTATAAACAAGCGAAAACGCCAGCAGCAGTTTCAGAACGGCTTCCACAATTCCGATAAAGGCATAAAACGACATTTTTTCGTATGCAATAATACTTGCGCGGTATGGCACCTTGATAATACCAATGACAGTTGTTATTATTGAAAACTGATAGACCCAGTTCGCAGCGTCCATTCTTGCCGGCGAAATATTCATCTTTGCGTTCAAAAACCATAATCCGATGATTTCTGCCAAAATAACTACGAGCGCTGCAATACAGATATGAACAGTCAAACTCATGCTGAAAACTCTTTTTACTTCGCTTAAGTCTTTTCTTCCCAGTTCAAAACTTAAAAAACGCTGCGTAGCGGTGGACATCGCATTGTTTATGAATGAAAAAAGAACAACAGTCCCGCCAACCACATTATAAATGCCAAAATCCTCAACTCCCAAAGTACTCAATACCACGCGGGAAGTGTATAAACCTACACACATCTTCAGCAACATTCTGAAATACAGAAACAGCGTATTTTTTGCTATCCGTTTATTATTGCTATCCATTTTTTTCCTGCGATATGTTTTTTGTTAGAACACAATTATCAATCACTGTTCTAACAAAAAAAAACCTTCGGGACAAAACATCTGTTCTGTCCCGAAGGTTTTTTTCCGTTATGACACGCCAATGTATTGGCGTGTCTATTATTTTTTTCTCTTTTATGTTATGTAACTGTCTGTAATACAGCTCTCTCTCTCTCTCTCTCTCTCTCTCTCTCTCTCTCTCTACAAAAAGTGTGACAAACTTTTCAAAAAAGGCAATTTTTAATAAATTTTTTTGAATATTTTCAATCACTTTTTTTACAGTTCTTATAATCTGTAAAATATTTGAGTAAGGTACATTTTTTGGGGTCATCGAAATTACAAATATTCCGATAGCCAAACTTAAACCCGTATTGTAAAATTTTATTTCAGCATACATTTCCATCGCGGATAATACAGCTAAATTTTTGTGCAAAGGTAATAAATTTTTCCAAAATGTATGGAAAAGTACAA
>JAIROW010000278.1 GCA_031257315.1 Prevotellaceae bacterium | reverse complement strand
ACAATCACGGGCATAGAGTGCTGTCTATCGGTGGAATGCCCGACCACATTCATATTTTGTTCGGTTTTCGCCCGACACAGGCATTGTCCGTTTTAATGCAGAATGTGAAACGAGACAGTGATGTTACATTCCTACGGAATGAAGGGGCGGTTCTGGTGTAATCGTTTCTACCGAGCTAACATTCCTAACGGAATGAAATGTAATCGTTTCTAAAAATAAAAAATTATGCTCTCACCCAAAAACATAGAACAAAATAAACTACCACAAAAGCCCAACCAGTTTATCATTTTCAAAACCGAAGATGAAAAATCTCGGTAGATGTGCGTTTTGAAAGCGAAACTATGTAGTCGTCGAGAAAGTCGTAAGCTAATCAAACAGGCGCACGGAAGTTATGCGAAAAAGGACAATTAGCAATTTACTTTTTGCTCTCGACTGTTAATTCTGAAATAAAGTTGTACTTTTGCTGAAAATTTGCAAGACGTTAAAAATTGTAAGTTATGATGTTCAATGAACAAATAAAACAGTTGCGCGAATTGTGAATATGGTAAATCTTTTGAATATTATCAAAAAGTAATTGCGCTGGATTCGGCAGACAGCGAAGGCTATCGAAAATTCTTGAATATGGAAAACATTAGTGTAATGTTGCTTATACCACCCAGACATTTCTTTTATCGCTCCGATGTTCGACCAAAATTTTTGTGGAAAATTTATAGGGTGTCCCAGCGATAATGTCGTCCAAAAGGGTTAACCCTTTTGGGCAAAACCATTAACCCTTTTGGGCAAAACCATTAACCCTTTTGGGCAAAACCATTAACCCTTTTGAGTAAAAGGGTTAACCCTTTTGGGTAAAAGGGTTAACCCTTTTTGGCGAAACCGTTAACCCTTTCATTTACAGGGTTTTTAAGCGCATGGAAAAGACTGTTAAAAAAGGGCTGAAACCATGCGGATTTCAACCCTTTTTTAACAGCTTCTTTTCAGCTTCCTGCGGAACAAAATCTTAATTCTGAAAAAATCGCGTTACCGGTACAGGACTGTAAAATTTTTATCATTCAACGTCTTATCAGCGTTATATAGCCTTTCTTTGCCGTTGTTTTCAAGTTTTCGTCTTCGTAATATATCAGATAAAAATAGGTGTCGGGAGGGGCTGGAGTACCGTCCATTCTTGTACCGTCCCAGCCGTTGTCGCCTTCGTAAATTTTTAAGCCCAGCCGGTCGAATATGACGAGACGTCTTCCTTGCATGAATACGTCGTTTTTACCGTCGCCGTTGGGGGTGAACGCTTCGGGAACAAACATGACGCTTTCGAGTATATATTCTTTTTGCGCCTTACAGCCGTTGCCGTCAACAAGTTCGACGGTAAAAAGTACGGGGTTGATAAGTCCGTTCCGCGATGCTGTGCCTGCTATCAGACCTTCTTCGCTGAGCGAGAAGCCGTCGGGCAAAAGGTCGTATGTATAGAATCGGTATGGTGAAACGGCGTTGCTTTCGAGTTGTGCCGAATAGTATTCGCCTCTGCGGTAGGGCGGAATTTTGTCGGGACTGATGTACAGCAGGTTCTGGACTTCGGTGGTTGCCAACGATTTCAGGCTTGAGGCGCAATGCCGCCGGCTTACTGTTTCGACAAGGAACGACGTTGTTTTGTCAATCGGGTTGTCAAGAGTTATTTCAATGTCGCCTCCCGGACTTAGCATCGAACCGGCAAGCGTTCCGTCGATGTTATATATATTATAGGTATAGGCGCTGTCGGTTCCCGATATTTTCATTACCGGATACTGCCCCGGACAGATGAGCGGGGAGATGGCTGTAACCGTATCGGGCAGTCCTTCAACTATAAATACAACCTTTCGCCATTCGCTCGAACAGCTCATGTTGTTTTCCTGTTTGACATAGTATATTGTGGTATCTGCCACGTTTCGGGGCGGCACGGGAGCCGATGGCAACGCCGTACTGTCGGCTGCAAACCATTGCAGGACATGTCCTGCAAGAGGCGTGGCGACAAGCGCTGCGGTTGGCGTGTTGAAACAGACTGCAATTGTGTCTTCGATGTCGGGTTTTGCGGGCTGATATACTGTAACGTGTGTGCTTTGACTTATATTGGTACAGCCTTTCGGCAGCACGGTCAGCGTGTACAAGCCCGAATCGGCAAAGGTTACGTTGCTGATTATCGTGTCTTTTGCACGCGAGGTAAAGCCGTTGGGTCCTGTCCATTCATATATGTTGCTTATTGGCAGAGCGTCCAGCGATATTTGATGTCCCACGCATACTTTTGAAGTTACAAACACAAATCTGTCTTTGAGGTCAATCATGGTTATGGACTGAGGGAACGATCTGCCGCATTTCAGGTCATATACGTCGATAATGTATGTTTCGCCAAGATTTCCGTAACGGAAATAGCCGTCGTAACTTTCCATAGTAATATTTCGGAGAGTATCGTTAAGGACGTACTTGTAGTCGCCGCTTCCTTCGATTGCCTTGATATAGATGTGTCCAATACCGTCGTCGCATATATAGGCTTTCAGTTCGTCCAAATCTAACCGTACCATAAGCTGTTTAAAATTAATGGAAAAGGTATCTTTCGGGCATGGTCCCGTTTCGCTGTCGATAATCATTTCTATTACATATTTGCCCGAAACTTTTAGGTGAAATTCTCCGTCGTGCGGTATGGGAGAGCCTAACGATACGCCGGCAGGAGCAGAAACGAGCCGGTATGTAATGCGCCACGATTCGTCGGTCTGTCCGTAGAACAGTTTGGTCGAAGGGTAAACTTTTGCGCCGTCCACGCAGTCGTTAATCAGAACGTATGAAACGCTGTCATAATAATAGACTTTAAAGTCAACGTCAACAGTGTCGGTCTGTTTGCTGCAAGTGTCGATAACAGCAAATTTGTAGAGACCGGGAACTATACTGTCGTATGTTGGCGTCGTGTAGTTTGTGCTGAACGGAAATACTTCGCTGACATTTGTTCCGGTAACGGTTATTGTATCGTGCTTTGGAACGGTTGGTCCCGAAAGGTAAATAATTTTTGAACCCTGAACGAAGTTTGGATTCTGCGCCGTTCCTGTCCGGTAAATCCGTATGTATCCCGTACCAAGCTGGCAGGACGAAGCGTTGTCCTGCGCCGTATAGTCCAGCAGTATGGTGTCGGATTGCGATATTGGATAATAGACTGCCGTGTCGTGTACTGCTCCGATTATTTCAAGTTTGTAGTTTTCTCCGTATTTGAGCAGTTTGGTTTCGATATTGCTGTCTGTAACATTGTTTACCTGTTTGAGTACTGCGCCGCTGTCGTCGAACAGCGTCCACCGGTATGGTTTGCAGGCTTCGATGGTGAATGTTGCGGTATAGGTGGTACAGTTCAGGTCTTTGTCGGCGTTTCGGGTTATTCCAATGTTGCTTTGCCACCATTCGTACTCGATACTGTCATTCCACGTTACGCCTTCGCGGTCTTTGAACCTGATTTTGTATTTGCCATACGGTATTCTGCCGGAAATGTCGTATCTGTCAGCCGAACTTACAGATATGCCTGATTTTACCGTTTTCCCGCTTTCGTCAATCAGCTCGACGGAGTAGGGATAGCAGATAACGCCCCGATAGTCGGTATATTGTTCAATTCCAAGTATAAATCCTTCGCAGTTAGGGTCGTCCGTATATATCATGCTGCTTATGTCGTGCAGTTTAATAATGTCGGAAACCGTCGTTGTAACAATGTTACAAGTGTCGTCGTAAGTCCTTGTTGTTTCCAGAGGACGTACAATTGCATTAAGCGTAACGTTGTTGTCGCGCAGATATTTATAGTTTTTTGGCAGGGTATATGGCATAAAATTGTTTGCATCTCTTGTTACCGGCTGCCAGACAAGCGTTGGCGAATTGAGAGACGGGGGAGGATTGTCGCTTAAATAAAATGCAACTTCAAATGTCTGTTCGGGGCTGATGTTCCAGTTCATTACAAAGCTGCGCCTGTTAACCTGTATTCTGACGTTTCGACAGGAGTTGTCGGGATTTTCAGGCGGATACAGATATTCGCCGAAAGGATCGTCAGGAGGGAATATTTCCTCCGTATTTTTCTGTACGTATGGAATAATTATTGTCAGCGTCAGTTTTTCGCAGTCGTCGAACACGTCCACAGTATATGTGCCGGCATGTAATCCGTTCACAATAATTGTATTGTGCGTTCCTCCCTGATGGTCTTTCATTACTGTATCGGGATACGGTTTGGGGTATGACGAAGGTCCGCCGGTAATAACTACCGTATATGGCGGTTCGCCTTCGATGATTTCTATTGCAAATGAGCCAAGACTTGCAAAACAGCCGTAAGTTTCAGCCTTCGTTGCCGTATCTATTTTTATTGGCGTAAAAGAGTAGCTATTATCAATCAGAAAACTGTTCTTCACCGTATCGGCGCAGCCGTCAATAACCATAACGTCATACTGGTCGGGCGGAAGGTCGGGAACAGAAAAGTTTTTTGTCGAAACATTAAAAGTCGTATCAATATTTGTTGCCGCTGTCGCCGATTTTACTATTATTTTATACGGCGACTTTCCGCCGCCTATGTCAACCTGCACCGAACCGTTGGGCGCATGGCAACTTTGCGGATTGTCAACCGCTATGTTATCAATTCCCAGTACTCCGGTAGTTACCGTAGCCGAAATTTTGACGGTATCGACATGGCAGGCGTCGGTAATTATAAAATCGTACTGCTCTGCCGGCAAATTGTTGAATGTAAAAACAGGACTTGCCTGTACTTGGACATGTCCCGACAAATGCCCCGAACTTACAACTTCGAGTTTGTATGGTGGGACGCCGTTTGGAAGCGTAAACGATATGCTTCCGACAAATTCGCATCTGTTTGCAGGTTTTATCGAAATATTGTCCGAAAAGTAGAGCGGCATTCTGTCGATGTGTATATTGTCGAAAATATCAGGCGACTGGGCGCAGGCGTCCGAAACTTCAAAATCATAATCGCCATAAGGCAGATTCGATATTTCTAAATAGTTTGTTGTAACCGAAAACTGGGTCTTGCCAGTGTATGTCGGCGGATATTTTGTCATCAGAATGGAGTATGGCAGAGTTCCGTCTTTCAGCTGTACTCCAATTTTTCCATTATTGCTGCATGTTGGCGTATCTTCAAGTTTTTCGACCTTATATTCGTGGACAATAAGTCCAACCATATCGTTTTTGATTATCGAATATCCGCAGGAATCCTTAATTCTAATATCGTATATTCCGTGCGCCAGACTGTCAACGACAAATATTCCTGCCTTCAAATTGTTGAATACCAGTTTTCCGGTATATTCGGGGGGACGTTTTTCAATAATAATCGAGTACGGCTCTTTACCATCGTATATCTCGAAAGTCATGCTTCCAGTTGAAGAACATTCGAGCGAAGGTTTCCGGTCAAGAAGATGGACGTTAGGCACCGTATAGGAAGACGTAATAGTTATTGTCGAAGACGAAACGGTTATTTCGTTGCCGGGCGCCCAGCTGCAATACGCTTTGGCATTGGCGATATAGTCTCCTGGCGGCAAGCCCTGAAACAGTCCGCCGTTTGCCGATGGAAGCACAAGATGGTTCGATGAACTGATACTGTACATTACGGTAGTCATATCAATATCGCCAACGTTTGCGCCCGTAAGTTTCACTTTAATAACACCGTTAGACTGACAGGTTGAGTTTTGCACCCAGTCGAGAGCAACGCCAAAATTGCAGCTCTGTCCGTAAACACAGTCCGACAGAAAAAGACACAGAAGAAACGCGCAGGTTTTTACTGTAATCTTCGCGCTCTGTTTTATTATATTGTTGAAATATTTTGACATAATAGCAAATATTTTTGTTTTCTGTGGCAATCAAACGGTTTCCTGTCTCCGTCTTATTTCGTTTCTGACAGCGATAGCCGTTTCATAATCTTCGTTTTTCACAGCGTCGTTCAGTATTACTTCGAGTTCTTGCATGTCATGACATGCAGGAACGCTGATTTTCAAAAGCGCATCTTTTGTTATAAAAATCGGCGCAGTAAAACGCAGAGCCAGAGCGACGGCGTCCGATATTCGGGCGTTGAAAGTCATATATTTCTTTCCGTCGAAACACAGAACATCGACAAAATATGTAGAACTGACGTAATCTTTAATCAGAACTTCGATTATTTCGACATTATATTCGCGAGCCAGATTAAAAAACAAATCGTGAGAAAAAGGAATTTTTGGAGTACATTCTTCGATGCGGAAAGCAATTGACTGCGCTTCATACAGTCCGAGAATAACCGGAAAACCGTATTCCTGCTCCTGCGAACCCAATATAAGTACGTTAAAATCGGGTTTATCCAAACTTCCTGAGATGCCTTTTACCGTTAACCTTATCTTATCCATAGCAGCTACAAGATTTCGATGCAAACATACAAAAAATTTCTCCATATAAGAAATTTTACATTCTGCAATTTTAATATCTCTTGATATTGAACAGTTTATAATCTTAAAATCTGTTAAATTCGACAGGACACAGTCTGATTATCCATACCTGTAATTCGTAATTCGGCAAAATTGAACAGAGAAAGGCGAGAGGCAAGAAGGCGAGAGGCAAGAAGGCGAGAAGGCGAGAAGGCGAAAGGAGAGAAGGCGAAAGTACATTCCTTCACGCCTTCATTCCTTCACGCCTTATTTTTTATGCAAATTTTATTGCTGCCTGAGCGGCTGCCAGTCTTGCAATCGGCACGCGATAGGGCGAGCAGCTTACGTAGTTCAGACCTACCTGATGGCAAAATTCGACAGACGAGGGTTCGCCTCCGTGTTCGCCGCAGATGCCGCATTTCAAATCGGGACGGACTTCGCGTCCTTTTTCTGTAGCCATTCTGACGAGCTGTCCTACGCCGTTGCGGTCAAGCACCTGAAACGGATCGACTTTCAGAATTTTCTTTTCGAGATATACCGGCAGGAACGAGGCGATGTCGTCGCGCGAATATCCGAAGGTCATCTGTGTCAGGTCGTTTGTTCCGAACGAGAAAAATTCGGCGGCAGATGCAATGCGGTTTGCGGTGAGGGCTGCACGTGGAATTTCAATCATTGTGCCGACTTTGAAGTCGATGCTGTCTTTTCTTTCTTCAAACAGTTCGGCAGCAGTACGGCGTATAATTTTTTCCTGTTCGATAAATTCATAAAGTATTCCTGTCAGCGGAACCATGATTTCGGGAATTGCGACAATGCCTTTCTGTTTCAGGTTGAGCGCTGCGCCGAGAATTGCTCGCGTCTGCATTTCGGTAATTTCGGGATATGTGTTTCCGAGCCGCGCTCCGCGATGTCCGAGCATCGGGTTCTGTTCGTGCAGTGAATTAACGCGGTGTTTAATTACGTTAACGTCAACGCCCATTGCGTCAGCCATTTCCTTCTGTCCTTTTGCATCGTGGGGAACAAATTCGTGCAACGGCGGGTCAAGCAGCCTGACAGTTACCGGAAGTCCCTGCATTGCTTCGAATATTCCTTCAAAATCGGTCTGCTGATATGGCAATATTTTTTCCAGAGCTTTTCTGCGTCCTTCATGATTTTCTGCCAGAATCATTTCGCGCATTGCGATAATTTTTTCTCCTTCAAAAAACATGTGTTCGGTACGGCAAAGCCCTATTCCTACGGCTCCAAATTTACGTGCGACGTTTGCGTCTTTCGGGGTGTCGGCGTTTGTGCGGACAGACATTTTCGAATATTTGTCCGACAGCGTCATCAGTTCCAGAAAATCGGCGTCCGGTTCGGCTTCTTTTGTGGCAACCTGACCGTCGTAAATTTCTCCGGTCGAGCCGTTCAGCGAAATGTAGTCGCCTTCTCTGTATGTTTTGCCGTTTACCACCATTGTTTTGGCAGCATAGTCAATTTTCAGTTCTCCGGCTCCCGACACGCAGCATTTACCCATTCCGCGAGCAACGACGGCGGCGTGCGAGGTCATTCCGCCACGCGCGGTAAGGATACCGTTAGCCTTGTCCATTCCAGCAAGATCTTCGGGCGATGTTTCTATACGTACCATAATTACTTTTTCGCCTCTTTCAGCCCATTCAACAGCATCGTCGGCGTTGAAGACAATTCGTCCCGAAGCGGCTCCGGGTGATGCGGCAAGACCTTTGGTTACAGTTGTTGCTTCCTTTTGCGCTTTTTTGTCGAAAATCGGGTGCAGCAGTTCGTCGAGTTTGTTGGGTTCGATGCGCAGCAACGCGGCTTTTTCGTCAATCATGCCTTCGTGCAGCATTTCAACGGCGATTTTGACCATTGCGGCGCCGGTGCGTTTGCCGTTACGGGTTTGGAGAAACCACAGTTTGCCTTCCTGTACGGTAAACTCCATGTCCTGCATATCTTTATAATGGTTTTCGAGTTTTGTGCGGATAGCGTACAGTTCGTTGTATATTTCGGGCATTGCTTCTTCCATCGACGGATATTTGTTTTTGCGGTCGGTTTCAGAAACTCCGGCAAGAGAAGCCCAGCGCTGCGAACCTTCTTTTGTAATTTGCTGTGGCGTGCGGATACCGGCAACCACGTCTTCGCCCTGTGCATTGATAAGATATTCGCCTACAAAACAGTTTTCACCGGTAGCGGCGTCGCGCGAGAAACATACGCCTGTAGCCGAACTGGCGCCCATGTTTCCAAATACCATTGCCTGAACGTTGACGGCAGTACCCCATTCGGCAGGTATGCCTTCCATTTTACGGTAAAGTTTTGCGCGGTCGTTCATCCAGCTGTTGAACACTGCCATGATTGCGCCCCACAGCTGTTTCCACGGGTCGGTCGGGAAATCGCTGCCAGTTTTTTCCTTGACGGCAGCCTTGAACCGTTTAACCAGTTCCTTCATGTCGTCGGCAGTAAGTTCTGTATCCAGAACGACATTTTTTTCTTTTTTAAGCCCGTCGATTATTCCTTCAAACGGGTCGTGGTCTTTTTTATTTTCGGGTTTCAGTCCGAGAACCACGTCGCCATACATCTGGACAAAGCGGCGGTACGAATCCCATGCAAAGCGCGGATTTCCACTTTTGCGGGCAATTACTTCAACCACTTCGTCGTTCAGTCCAAGATTAAGAATGGTATCCATCATACCGGGCATCGAAGCGCGTGCGCCGGAACGCACCGATACAAGCAGAGGATTGTCTCTATCGGCAAACTTTGGTCCGCCGGCGGCAGCTTCGACCTTAATCATGGCTTCCTGCACGTCTTTTTTAATAAGTTCGACAATTTTTGCTTCGCCATACTTGTAGTATTCGTTGCAAACTTCGGTGGTGATTGTAAATCCGGGGGGAACAGGCACGCCTATCAGATTCATTTCGGCAAGATTAGCGCCCTTGCCGCCAAGCAATTCTTTCATTGATCCGTTTCCTTCGGCTGTTCTGTTTCCAAAAAAATAAATACGTTTTTCCAAATTCATATTTCCAATTTTTCAAATTATCGGGCGCAAAGATACAAATAATTATTTATTTTTAACATATTTTATATAAAATATCTGTTTTTTTATGATTTCGATGAATAGAGTTTATGTAAATTTGCTGTCGCAACAGTTGGCAGAAAGCCAATAATTTCATAACCGCATCTCAAAAACATGCGTAGAGACGCGATAAATCGCTCCCCTACGATGGCGTTATGTTGTGCCTTTTATATGGTCAATTATCAATTAAAACAATATTTTAACTTTTTTAATGCCTTATTTATGGAAATCAGGAGTTGAAAACGTTATTTTAGCCCGAATGGGCTAAATTTTCATAACCGCATACAAGCGAAGCGCAGTTTGCGGTAGCACAATCGTTCTCATCTTTGCCTGTAAGTCAAAACTTTAATTCTATTGCGATAGAGTTCTGCCTTTCAGGCAGTCGGTTGTTGTCGTTTTTAACCGCAGGCAACGCTATCGCTCGCCTGCGGTTATGAAAGTTTTGTCCCTGCGGGACATTTTATTTCTGATTCGCATTATTTACTGCAATCTGGAATACTAAGAATATTTGTCGGACGTTATTTCCTGCCGAGATTATTTGTTAGATGATTATGTAAGTTTATATTTGCGCGATTAATCGCGCAAATATAGATATTAATATTGTCCTGCAATTGTCCATTTTTCGTGTAAATGAATGGTTGTACGCCCGAAAAACGGCTGCTGTCTAAAAATTTTTTTCATATTTTTTACGGCTTTTAAATGTCATGACTACAAATAGTTATGACATTTATTGCAAATAAAATTAAAATTATGTTAAAAAACGCTTGAACAAAATTAAAAAACATTTTATACCTTTGCTTTCCGAATTTGAATATAAGAACAGAACGTAAAAATGTAAAAAAAAATTCTGAAACAGAAACAAAGTTAACGAATCTGTAAAAGTTGTGCTAAGATGTGTTATTGTAGAAAGATAAATATCGCAGAAAAAAAGTTATTAACAAGTCCGTTTTTTGACGGGTTTGGCACGATTTTTGTAGAGAGAGAGAGAGAGAGAGAGAGAGAGAGAGAGAGAGAGAGAGAGAGAGAGAGAGAGAGAGAAGTAATCAGATAGTTACATATTTTCCGGTATTATTCGGAACAAAAATTCTGCTAAATATGAGAATTTTACCGAATAATAATGATATATTATCCGGACGTTTTGTCATGCAACCTTTCCAGAGGAGAGACGGAAATTTGTATCATTTGAGAAATTGCGCCGCCTCTTCTGATAACTGTTTTGAAAAAAATCTATATAAAAATAATATTAACACTTTAATGTCAGTAAAAACATGAAGAAAAAATTATTGAAATTGTTCAATGTGAACATGCTGCACGGTATTGCGCTGATAGCGTTAATGTGTGGCTGTTCTGTTTCCCTGTCTGCTCAGGGAAAGGTATCGGGAAAAGTTTCCGACGGTTCGGGCGAGCCGCTGGCTGGAGTCTCCGT
>JAIROW010000277.1 GCA_031257315.1 Prevotellaceae bacterium | reverse complement strand
TCTTCCGCCTTTCTTGCCAGATTAAGATTTTTTTCAATTCCATCGTTGCATGATACTAAAAACAAGCCAATCAATATAAAATACAGTTTATTATTTTGCCGATTTGTCCGGTACATACTTTCCCTCCTTTTTTAATATGTCAATTCCAATTTTAGTGATTTCAAGATTTCCTGTTATTAATTTTTTCAACCTTTATCCTTCCTGTAAGTCCTAATTTCAGATAGCGCCAAAAGCTAAATCTGTAATTGTGAATATAAGGTTTGCTTATGGACAAATCAAGTTCTTCAAAATTTCAGACATTTCATTATCCCCTTTTCAATGAATACGATGAGAAGGAGACAGGGTGGCAAAATCCACAGTATAGCAAACCACCATTGCCTATTTATTTTGCTTTTAATCATGATTTTACGCACATATATCCATTTATTGACTTATGACAAAGATAATACTTTATCCGCAGATAATAAAAACGAAAATAAAAATATTGACAGAAACATATAACCGAGAAAATGTGTGTGAAAACCAACTGTATTTTATTTTCAAAACAGTTTAGACTTTTTGTCGAAATTATGCAACGTTTTATATAAATATTACGTCCTGAAATATATAAATTTTTAAAGAACAGATATAAATTTAATGAAAATGACACATAATTTCCTGTACAAAATCATCAACAGAACATTGGCAGGGTTGGTTACACTGCTGGGTTTCAGCAATTGCGACCGTATTGAGTCGCCTGTCGAATACGGTTCGCCTCATGTCGATTATACCGTGAAAGGAAAAGTAACAGACAAATTTACCGGCAATCCGGTAGAAGGAATCAGAGTTGGATACAGTCCCGTCAGAAACAGCGACACTGCATCTTGGGGTTATATGTCGAAAATCTTTACCCTTACCGACGCTAATGGTGAATTTAAAATCACGGAATCGAATGATTTTAACCCATCTACCGTCCCTGTATATGTTGAAGACATCGACGGCGAAGCTAATGGCAGCTATACGTCAGACACGCTGTCGATTGACTTTAAGAACGCTCCGCAAACAGGCAAACCTGCCGGCTGGTACAAAGGTGAATACACGGCAACAGTCCATGTTGAACTGGAAGAACAGCCGTCGAATAAATAAAAATCTTTTTTTGCTACGGTATATGCAATAATTTATTTATTTTGCAGCGTTTCAGGAGAATGTTACTTTTTAATTTATGTAATAATTTTAATATGAATTTAACAAAACAGATGTACAGACTATTGTACACAATTATCAACGGGACAATGGCAGGATTGATTACACTGCTATGTTTCAGCAGTTGCAAGTCGTCTTACGAATACGGTTCGCCTTATGCCGATTATACAGTAAAGGGAAAAGTAACAGACAAACTGACTGGTAATCCTTTAAAGGGAATCAGGGTAGGATACAGTCCTCTCTTCGACGGCATGGACGGAGACGGTACGCCTCCAATATTTGTGCCAAATGCCTCTACTCTTACCAACATTGAAGGCGAATTTAAAATCACATCGCCGAACGATTACTGGCGTGGCACGGTTGTTTCCGTATATGTTGACGACATCGACGGCGAAGCTAATGGCAGCTATGCGTCCGATACGCTGTCAGTTGATTTCAAGAACGCTCCGCAAATCGGCAAGCCCGACGGCTTGTACGAAGGCGAGTACACGGTAACTGTTCACATTGAACTTGAAGAATCGCTGTATGAATAAAAAACCTTCTCTTCGCAAACGCATAGGGCTTGAACTGTTCAGGCTCATGCGGAAAAACAACGTTCGCACACATGAATTGAACACGCTGTTCTGGGAATGTACGCTCCGGTGCAACATAGCTTGCCGCCACTGCGGGAGCGACTGTCGCGCCGCCACAGGACAGTCAGACATGCCGATAGCCGATTTTATGAACGTTATCGAACAGATAACGCCGCACGTCAACCCAAACCGCACGATGATTATTTTCACCGGAGGCGAAGCGCTTGTCAGAAAAGACATAGAAGCGTGTGGCATAGAACTTTACCGTCGCGGATTTCCTTGGGGAATCGTTACCAACGGACTGGCGTTGACGCGCAAACGTCTTGATTCGCTGCTTGCTGCCGGTCTTCATTCCATCACTGTCAGCCTCGACGGATTCGAAAAAGCGCACAACTGGCTGCGACGACACCCAAAAAGTTATGCAAACGCTCTGAACGCCGTCCGCATGTTAGTCGCCGAAAAAGAAATCATCTGGGACGTTGTAACCTGCGTCAACCGACAGAATATAACCGAATTACCTGCCTTCAAACAGTTTTTGACAGACAACGGCGTGCAGCGCTGGCGTATTTTCACCATTTTTCCCGTCGGACGCGCCGCTCAGTTTCCTGAACTTCAATTGACAGACGAGGAATTTACATTGACGCTCGACTTTATCCGCGCCACGCGCCGCGAAGGAAAAATCAATCTGAATTACGGTTGCGAAGGCTTTCTGGGCAATTACGAGATGGAGGTGCGCGACCAGTTCTACCATTGCAATGCAGGCGTAAATGTAGCATCAGTGCTTGCCGACGGATCTATTTCCGCCTGTCCGAGTATTCGTGCAAACTTCAATCAGGGCAACATTTACCGCGACAATTTTATTGATGTGTGGAACAACCGTTTTGCACCTTTCCGCAACCGCGAATGGGCGCGAAAAGGTCAGTGTGCCGACTGCGCGATGTTTCGTTACTGCGAAGGTAACGGTATGCACCTGCACGACGACAGCGGCAATCTGCTGGTCTGTCACTATCGGCGCATTATGTCCTGATGATTTTTATTTTAACAGAATTTAAATGATTGCAAGGATTTAATTCTGTCAAAATCAGGGTTCAAAACAATCACCAATCATTTGCTTCAATCTGTTCAGATTTCTCGAATAATCAGGAAATTTGAAATATTCGTTTCCTATGGCATTATAATACAGGTCGTTAATGAAAACGCCAGTTTGCTTATTAATAAAATCATCAAATTGAGACGGTTCGCTGTTCAAAATGTATTTTATAACGCGCGTATTGAAACAAAACTGTTCGTGCCTGATAATCGAATCAATCTCATTCAATCCCTTGACATACTTGTGATTAAGGTAATTTTCAATGCTGGGCTGAATTTCGTTGCTGCATAATTCGGCAAAATACAGCATGTAACAGTCGTTGTTTAAATTATTGTTATTCAGCATATTGATAATTATTCGCTCGTGCGTTCCGGTAAT
>JAIROW010000211.1 GCA_031257315.1 Prevotellaceae bacterium | reverse complement strand
TTATGTAAATATAGTTCCCACGCATTTTAAGATTATTCGTTTTTCTTCAACGACATTGTAACACCGTCTTCGTGCAAAATTATGGAATATGCGGGAGACAGACTTTCACAGAATTTGCGAAAAGTTGAGTAGCCGTAGTTCTTATGGCTGAATGTCGGGTCAGTTTGGCGCAGGCTTTCGTTGAAACGCGAAAAAACGGCTAAACCTGTGGCTTCATTTACAGCCATATTAAAAGCGTTGTCAATTTCCTGCTGATTGATTGGTTTTATACCTGATTTTTTTAATGAGCCGATAAGGTCTAAATCTATCTGTCCTACTATTTTAACACCCGGAAGCTTCGGCGCAACGGTTTCTATGTGGTCGGGCAGACTGTCGTCTTTTTTCTTCGGAGCGGTTTCCTTTGTTTCTGTCGGTACAAGAATTTCGGTAAAGACAAACGTTTCACACGCCTTTACAAATGCTTCTGGCGTATGACCGCGACCGATTCCCATAATAAAAAGCCCTTCTTCGCGAATACGGTTTGCCAAACCTGTATAATCGCTGTCGCTCGACACAATACAAAAGCCGTCAACCAGATGCGAGCGAAGAATGTCCATCGCGTCGATAATCAGTTCTGTATCAGTAGAGTTTTTGCCTGTCGTGTAGGCAAATTTTTGTATCGGACGGATTGCGAATGTATTGAGTTTGTCAATCCAACTTTTCATCGTTGTTTTACTCCAATCGCCGTAAATGCGTTTGATTGTAACCTTGCCGTATTTGCCAGCCTCGCCGAGAATTTGTTCTATCAGCCGACTTTCTGCGTTGTCGCCGTCAACGAGAACGGCTATTTTTTTGATTTCCTGCATAATTATATTGTATTTTAATTGTTACTTCGTATTAAATAATCTGTCGCCTGTATCGGGTCCTTTATTGCCTTTTATCATATCGGTTTTTGCCCCAACAAAACTATTATGTGAAATTCTGACGGCACAAAGATTTTTGTTTTCAAACTTTGATAATGCTTTATCAGACACAACATTTGTAAAGAAATAAATATCCTGACAATCAATAAATTGTTGAGAAAATTTTAAAATGCTGTCGCCGCTGTTGATTACGCTATCAACAAGTAAAATCGTATTTTTCAGCGATTGTAAACAATTCTGTTTTTCTTTTTTCCATTGAAGTTCATTGGCATAGAAAAGAATGGTCGCTTTTATTCCGTTTTGTTCTAATGTATCGGCAATGCCCATTCCAAAAGGCAATCCTGCTCTCATCATAATTATTACAGTAACTTTCTTGCTTTGAAAATTATCCGAAATTTGATTGGCAAGCATATCTCCTAATTTATAATGGGCATTTCGTAAAGCAATTCCGGTTTTACCCGAATTGCTTTTGCAAATTTCAATCAATGGAATTGCCTCTTTATTTTGTTGTAAATCAAGACAAATTACATTCATAGGAATAAACTTTTTTGAGTTTTAACATTGTCGTATTGGAAATTAGAATATGCAAGTTGTTGAATTTTAGATTGTTTCTTCTTAAAATAATCTGTCATTCCGCTGTTCAATTTTTCGTGAGCAACAATAAAACTTTTGTCTGCTTCTTCGAGCATTTCTACATCAATAATTGAATCGCCGACAGCAATCACATATTTCCCCATTTCACGCAATAATCTTGTAAAATAGAATTTTACGGCAGAAGAAACTAATTTATTGTCTGTTCTGATATTGCTTCCGCCAACTACTATTTGCGGGAAATGGTATTTTGCCTGTATGTTCTTCCATGTCAAATAAATACCGGAAGTAATGCCAACTGTCAAAAAAGCATTTCCGTTTATTTGAATGTCGGCAAGCAACTTTTCATTTATGACTGCCTGATTTGTTGCATATTGTGCCGCTTCTTCATACAATGATAGAAGTTTTGTTGAATACAGTTTTGCAGTACGGAAAAATTGATAAAGTGAATATCTTTCGCCTGCAAAAATTTCTTTAAGAGCCAATTTTTCAATTCCCATTATTTTGCAGAAATCATACGTTGTATCGTTGTTTGAAACTGTTTTATCGCAGTCAAGCAAAATAATTTTATAGTATTTGTTAATCAATGTTTGGTTTTCGGAAATCATTTTTTCGGCAATAGTTTTTGCATCTAAAATCAAGTTGTTTTTAGGAAGTAATAGATTTTCAAAAAACGAAACTACATCATCAAAATTTCTATCAAGTACAATCAATTCCTTGCCTATTTCTTTACACGATTTTTTTAATCCCTGTATTTCAATCTCTTTCCATTGGTTGATTTTTTCAATGCTCATCTGAGCGATATTATTGTTGTGATCGCCATTCAAAGCATTTTCGATAATTTTTTCGGCAGGCGTATTAAGGTAGAAAAACACATCAAAAATATCTCTTTCTTCGTCAGTAAAAGAAGTAACAAATTTATTATCAATATGGAAACAATAATGTCCATCTACGATAATATGTTTAAAATCAGTTGATTTTTGCATTTCTTTCAAATATGGACAAAATGCAAGTCGCAGTTGATTTTTCTGTTCTTCGTTGCTTTCTGATAATGGTATTCCAAAGTGTTTTTGCGACAATTCTTTCAAAGTGCCTGAACCATTCACGAACAGCAACGTTTTTGGACATTTGGCGTTCATTGTTTCAACCAAATGCTCAATGAGATAGTTTTTCCCCGACCGCGATACACCATGTATTTGCATGTTCATTTGTGATTTTTTATTATATGAGTTTCAAAGTAACAAGCGCCTTCTACTACTGGTTGGTATCTCGCAGTTATTTCTTTTTCCATTTCATCTATTGGCGTGGAAAAATCAGCAAATTTATAGTCCGTATTTTTATGAAATCTGCAACAGGGGTAAACGCCTTCTTTGCTAATAAAGGGATTGTTGCGCCCTACGCTACAATAATTTCCGTATATTCGGCAATCATATTTTTTTCTCGGTTTGTTTTGTCGGGCAACGATAGACGTTTTATCTGCAATATATTTCAAAAAGTCCTTGTACTCCGAGTAATTTATGACAAAATCAGGGTTATCAACTTCAAATAAAATTCCAAAGTTGATTTTCAAAAATTCCTCTTCTTCAAAGAAAGTAACAAGTTTTTCTTTATTCAGAATAGTTTGTTTAGTTACAGTACATTGAATAATAGGATATTCGCCAAATTTGTTTTTGTATTTCTTTAATCCTTCTCTTACATTTTTGTATTTTGCTTTGCCAAGGTTGTGTAACTCTTCGTAACCATCAAGTGAGAAATTGAGATCAATCCGATTTTTATTTTCAAAAAAGAAATCAATCATTTCTTGCGAGATGAAAGTGCCGTTTGTAATCGTGTAAAAATGCAAGATTTTACTTTCATCTTCGGCTTCCGACCACTCAACGATATGTTTTATCGTATCGAAACTCAACAATGGCTCGCCTGCGCCACAAATACCAATTACAAATTTTTCCAATTGTTTTTTTGTAGAATAATCAAGGATATTCTTTAAAATAATTTCGACTTCAGAATTAGTAAAAGCCTCATCGTTGTTAATTGTATCGATTGCCCGAAAACTGCAATAACTACAATTCAGATTGCATTTGTTGTTTATTGAAATGTATGCTCTGTTAATCATAGTATTCTGTTTTTAAACATGTTAAACAATTCTGCACTTGAAGGTTTGCCTTTTTCAATGTATTCAAATGCTTTTTTATTATCGCGAGAACGAATTGCTAAATCCGTTTTATCAATTAGCAATTCCGCAACTTTCGGAACACCTTTTATACACGCTTTTGTCAATGCAGTGAAACCGTTGCTGTCCTGCTGATTCAAGCAAGCGCCTTTCTCCACGAAAAACTTTGCGCCCTCATAAAAACCGTGCCACGCACAAACCATAAGCGGCGTATTGCCTGCATTTTTTCCGCTGCTGCCAACATCAATATCTGCACCTGCCTCAAATAGAAGTTTAAGAATATCAAGTCGTTGCAGTTGAACAGCGTGAAGTAAAGGCGTAAAATTGTATTTGAATTTGTCGCGTTTGTCCAAATCAATACTGTCTTTGTATTCACTAACCAAATACTTGATAACATCAAGATTTTTTGACCTGACGGCAAAAATCAGCGGTGTAAATCCTGTTTCGGGGTCAATGAAATTTGTATCAATCGAAGTATCTCCTTTGAAAGATTTTAGTTTTGAAAAATCATTGCGTTTCAAACAAATAATAAATTGTTGCGTTTTTGCCGTATCAAATTTACCTGTATCGGGAAATTCTTTGATATAATCTTCAAAAGTCAGCATTTTAAGGTTATTAAGTCCCTTGGTCAGTAATGGGAAATAGACATCTCTTGCCAGCATATAAACCTTGTCGGAAGAGTATTTCTTTGCATGTTCGCAGGCAACATTGGCAATTCTTTCATCATTTATTCCATTTCTATTGTACGATTCAGGAAATAAAATTCTGTTATTTTTGATATTTCCAATCCCATTCAAAACCAGCCATGCCTTTTGCTTAATTTGCGGATTTCCGTGGTCTTTTTGATAATTGAGTTCGCCAATCACAACTTTCGGAATAATGACTTCATCAAATTTTTCTAATAATTCGCTTACAATTGCAGGTCGTTTTAACAAAACGGAGGTATCAACGACTATTACTTTTTTACTTTTGTCACTTTTTATGCGATTAGCCGAAAGTTTTGCAACATTGATTTCCTCTAAACTAATAGCTTTTGCAAAAGCATTGACAAGGTCGGCGGCGTGAGAAATAGAACAAGTATTGTCCTCACTGAATTGTAGAATAATTTGTTTGAGTTTTATTGTCTGTTCAGAAACATCAAAATTGAGAATTGACAAAACTTTATCCTGAATTTCATCATCTTTTATTGCCCGCATATAAAACCGCTTCACTCGCTGTTCCTCATGTGAAAGGTCGTTGATTAGATTACTTAACAGTTGCTTGTTTGAGTACAAATCTGTACCCAAAACATCAACAAGGTAAGTCAAAAGTTCGGCAATGTTGCGGCAGGCATTCGCTTTTTTGCCATCAATTAAGTCTGTTCTTAAATCCATATTTTACCAGTTAAAAATTCCACTTATAGACATATCGTCGCCACTGCCACGTTGCGAAAGTTGAGGCAGATAATCTTTGAGTTCGTTAATCGCTTTTTCCCAGTTTTGCTTGCGGAAAGTTCGTGCTACTTCCGTGTAAAAATCATTCAATCCTTCATCGCCTTTAAAGCTGTCTTCGATGCCGTCGCTGCCGACAAAAATCCATTGTGGAAAATTATCGCTGTGAAAACAGTGTCGAAATTCTGCCAAAGGGTTTTCATCGCAAAGCGAAGTCGTTCGATTCAAAAAACATTTTTCATTTACAGGAATCGGGTGTTTCACCTCACCATTTTTGAACAATGCAACACATTTGCCGTCGCCAAGTTGTAAGCCAAACCAGAAATGCTTTTTGAAAACTATGGCGACAATTAAAGTTGCTCCGTAAGCTTTTACAAATCGGTTTTCAGGTTCGATTTCAAACTTTTGCCGTGATTTTTCGGACATTATTTGCAATTCTGCCTCTGTGAAGGGATTTTGTGCGTAATGTTCGCCGATACTGTTTCGCCAACGGGATATAATGCTTGTTTCCAACTGTACAAGGTATTTGTCGAAATTTTCCCTGATTTCTATCAACATAGTTTCATCAATCGAATTTTCGGAAACAAAAGCCGACAGAAATTCTTTGATACATTCCAAAGCCGTTTTCACAGCCAAATGTGAGCCAACATCGCTACGAAAATAATCATCGCCGCCGTGTCCGTCGCTTATGACGGCAACTGCAAATTGTTTAGTATTATAACTGCCAGAAAAATCCTGACAAACTTTGTTTGCCTTAATGTGCGAACAGCCCTGACAATGACAGTTGAATGAAAAAAACGAAGGGCTTTCAAAGCCGAATATATCAAACAGCCAGCCCATAATTTTTTTAATTAAATTCATCTAAATCAACATCTTGAATATTTTCAGTATCGACAAAATCTTTTACCTGCGAAATAACTGCTTGCTGTTTATTTGCATCGTTCACGCCACTGCTTTTGCTGTTCACTTGCGACGAAGTAACGCTCACAAAACGGATTATTGCTTTTAGCGCTGCCTTGTTATGCACTTCTATCACGGCTTCGGGATTGCCTGTAAATTCGGCAAGCACGTTTTTGTCGGCATCGTTGCCAATTGCAATGGCAATTTTAATAGCGTGTTTAAACCAGTTGTTTTGCTTAATATTTTGCAGTTCGCCGGAAAAATTGTCGGTCGGACCGCCATCGGAAAGTAAAATGATTACCGGCGCATAAGAGCCGGCGATTTCAGAAAGAAAGGCGCTTTTTGAAAGTTTGCCGTTCAATTCTCTCAATGCGGCGCCGAGCATTGTCATTCCGTTTGCCTGTAAATCGTTCCATTGGAAGTTTTCGGAATCAATCGGCTCGGCATACAGCCATTTCACGTTAGAATCGAAACTCAACGCTGCAATTTTGATTGCAGCATCGGCGTTATTAGTCGAAAGGTCTTTCAAATCGGGAACGGTTTCACGAATTGCATCGTTCAGCGAGCCGATTTTTTCACCAATCATACTTCCTGACGTATCCACGAGGAAGAATAAAACCATTGTTTTGCGGGCAATTTCTACCCTGTCTGTCAGACTCATAATCTTTATTTTTTAGAATTTATAATTAATTGAAATACATTATTTTATCTCTGCAAAATTTCCATTTCCAAACTCAATTTTGTTGCCGATAAGCAAAGGCGCAGGCTCGCCGTTTTTAACAGGTTGCTTACTACCGTCTTTTTTTGTCAAAATCCAAGTATCATTTGTTAAATTACGCAGGGCAAAAAGTCCAGATGTTTTTTTGCTTTCCACAAATTCGCCAGAGATTTGATTGTAATTTTCTGAATTTAGATTGATTATGTTTTCAAAAATTTTCTTATTGGAACTAATACCGATAATATTTTTACCTGCGACAAGCACAGGCGATTTGAAAGTTTTACAGCATTTTCCACAAGTAAAATTGCCGTTGTTTGCAAAATTTTCATCTCCACAAGTAGGACAAACAACCAAATCGTTACGCAAACGCAAAATCACGGTTGTTAGCCACTCTTTTTCCGTCTGCCGTTTTTGCGGATTGGCAAGCATTTCCTTACTGAATTGTTTTTCAAAAGCGGTGCGGACATATTCGGGGAATTGTTTCCAAATGTTTATCACGTTGTTGTGAATACCTTTTACGGGGCGATTGCTGTCGTCTGTCGGGTCGTAAATAAAAACAGGCGCAGAGCCGTAAAATTTCTTTTCGTGTTTTTCTGTCATACAGGGTGTTTCGGCAATTTGTTTACCTTCAAGCGGGTGGTTTCCAAAAAACAGCAAAAATAGAATAACCGACAGGGAATATCTGTCGGACTGTGTATTGGGCATATTTCCCAAAACAATTTCCGGCGCCATATAACGGCATTTTCCAATAATTCCTGTATTTATACCGGAAGGAGCAACATTGTCGTTGTCGCAAATCAACACATCGCCGGTTTTCGGGTCAATGAAAAAATTGCCATCGTTCAAATCCTGATAACTGTAACCTTTACCGTGTAAAATACGGAAGTTGGTGCAGATTTTCACAGCCGCCTCAATCATTGCCGAAACGCTTGCAAAATGTTCTTTTGCGAGTAAAAATTGTCCGAAATCCTTGTATTCAGGTGGACGCAATTCCATCAGATAACCAAAAGTATTATCTTTTACTTTTTCGGTCAAATACAATACCCAAAGGAAAGATTTGTTAGGCGTTCCCTTTGAAACGTTGTTTTTCAGGTTGTTGTAAAAATCCTGTTTCTGCGGCTTGTGATACCATTTCATTGCGTATTCCTTGCCGTTCAAAGATACCTTATAGACAGCGCCTTGACCGCCGTTTCCCAATTCGCTTATGACTGTCGCCTCTTCACCAATCGAACTGATTTTTACTTTGTCATTCTTCTTAAATTTCATATTCCATACTGTTTAATAGCGATTAAGTAAAATTGTATTCACAACAGAGTTATGTAACTGCGATTTCAATTCGCTTCCGGGCGTGAAGACAATCTTTACGCCTTTGATTTTCGAGCTGTTAAACTCATCGGAAGTATCGACGCCTCCACTTTGCAGAATCAGACGCACCGTGCCAAATTCGCCTAATTTAGGGCTGGCATACCATTTTTTCGGAGCTTCCCTGTTCAAGGGATTTGCTTTTGCTATTAACCTGTACTTCATAATGTAAATTATTTATAATTAAATAGATATATTGATTTGCAAATAAATGTTTCATGGATATATGCGTCGAACAGAATTTTCCAGAG
>JAIROW010000131.1 GCA_031257315.1 Prevotellaceae bacterium | reverse complement strand
GGCAGCGTTATCGTCTCACTGTTTCTTCCGCCGGTCGTTGACCGTCGGTTATGAAAATTCTGGCTTTCAGCCAGATATATGCTTTCCAATAGCATATTTAATTTTACATAAACTCTATTGATTTTAATGCGTTATTTCTGTAAATTATTCATCTTGTATCCATCAGCATTTTGCTATTTAAAACAGATGTGTTACATTTGCAAATTATTTGGAATACTTAATTATTGAAATTATTTATTGAAATACGGTTATATCGAAAAAATAACAAGATAAATATATATAATATGATGAAGAATATTTTTATACCATGTATTGTCTGTTTGTTTATTGTGTGTCATTTTTCCTGTTCTCGTGTAGCTCAGCCCGAAGCTGTGCTGCCGGTTCCGTCCGAACGTCAGTTGGCGTGGCACGAGCTTGAACAGTACGCATTTATACATTTTACGACCAATACGTTTACCGGCAGGGAATGGGGATATGGCGACGAATCTCCGTCGGTTTTCAATCCTTCCAGTTTCGACGCCGAACAGTGGGTTAAAACTATCAGCGACGCAGGGCTGAAAGCCTTGATTCTCACCTGTAAACATCATGACGGATTTTGTCTGTGGCAAAGCCGTTATACCGAACATTCGGTAAAAAACAGTCCTTTCATGGAGGGTAAAGGCGACGTGGTCAGGGCAGTTTCTGACGCCTGCAAAAAATACGGTCTTAAATTTGGCGTATATCTTTCGCCGTGGGACAGAAACCATGCCGGTTATGCAACATCTGAATACGTTGATTATTACCGTAATCAATTGCGAGAATTGCTTACGGGCTATGGCGAAATTTCAGAAATATGGTTCGACGGGGCAAACGGGGGCGACGGTTTTTACGGCGGCGCCAGGGAAATTCGAAAAATAGACAATAAAACGTATTATGACTGGAAAAATACATGGTCATTGGTTCGCGAACTTGCGCCGAATGTGGTGATGTTCAGCGATGCAGGTCCCGACGTGCGCTGGTGCGGCAACGAAAGAGGGTATATTGGCGACCCCAACTGGTGTACGATTACAAACGACACATTACGTCCGGGGCAGCCGTGCATCGAAAAACTGCTGAATCACGGAACAGAAGGCGGAACTTCGTGGGTTCCCGCCGAAGTTGACGTTTCTATCCGTCCGGGGTGGTTCTATCACGAGGCAGAAGATTCGCTGGTTCGCTCGCCCGAAAATCTTTTTAAAATATATTTGCAGTCGGTTGGCAGAGGCGCGGCTCTTTTGCTGAATATCCCGCCCGACAAACGCGGACTGCTGCACGAAAACGACGTCCGTTCTTTAATGGAATGGAAAAAAATGCGCGACATGGCTTTTTCCGTTAATATAGCTGAACATGCTGAAATAACGGCGAATACGTGGAGAGGAAAATCGAAAATATATGCTCCGTCAAACGTTAACGACAGTAATAAAGAAACGTACTGGGCAACCGACGACGGCATTTTGGGTTCTCTTTATATAAATTTCGGCAAGGTTCAGAAGGTCAACTATGTCGTTATTCAGGAATATATCAAACTCGGACAGCGCGTAAAATCTTTCAGCATAGACGTCTGGAAAAACAACGACTGGCAGCCGGCAGCTGATTTGACGACAATCGGTTACAAACGGATTGTCCCTGTCGAACAGGTAGAAACCGATAAGATACGCATCAGTATTAAAGATGTAAGAGGAAACTGTGCGCTGATTTCAAACGTGGAAATTTATTAATAAAAAAAGATTTACAGAATTTGCATATTTTTAAATCATTTAATTGATAAAAACATGTAAATTATATACAAAAAACAGGAAATGATAAGATTAAAACCATTTAAGGCAATTCGTCCGTACAGAGAGTATGCAAAAGAAATTGCCGCCCGTCCCTACGACGTGCTTAATTCTGCCGAAGCTAAAATAGAAGCAGGCGAAAAATCGCTGCTGCACATAACCAAGCCCGAAATTAATTTCGAGCCGACGGCAAACGAATATGCTTCGGAAGTGTATGAAAAAGGAAAGGAATGTTTTAAAAAATGGATTGAAAACCGGTGGCTGTTTCAGGACGACAGAGAAAAATATTACATTTATGCGCAGACAATGGACGGCAGAACGCAGTATGGACTGACTGCCTGCACCAGCGCAGAAGATTATGAATCGGGAAAAATAAAAAAACACGAACTGACAAGAAAAGACAAGGAGGAAGACCGCATTAAACATGTCGATATTCAAAATGCAAATATCGAACCTGTGTTTCTTTCGTATCCCGACGTGCCGGAAATGAACGCTCTGGTCGAGTCTGTTGTCAGCGAAAAAGAGGCTGAATATGATTTTATTTCCGACGACGGATTCAGACATCAGCTATGGATTGTTGACGAAGACAGACATATTGACGCAATTACGGAAATATTTAAAACCGTTGATTATCTGTATATTGCAGACGGGCATCACCGTACTGCCGCCGCCGCCGCTATTGCAGGAATAAGAAAACGAAACAATCCGAATCACAGCGGCAGCGAAGAATACAACTGGTTTATGTCGGTTATTTTCCCCGAAAGCCATTTGAAAATAATGGATTACAACAGACTGGTGAAAGACTTGAACGGTTTGTCGAACGGAGAATTTATTGAAAAACTGAAAGAAAATTTTGTTGTAGAAAATAAAAATACGTCTGAACCGTACAGACCCGACGCTCCGCGCAATTTCTCGATGTATCTTGCAAATACATGGTATTCGTTGACGGCGAAAAACGGCGCGTATGACGATTCTGACCCCGTAGGGTGTCTGGACGTAACTGTTCTGTCGAATCTTGTTCTGGATAAAATACTTGACATAAAAGACCTGCGCACGTCGAAACGCATAGATTTTGTTGGCGGAATCAGAGGACTTAAAGCGCTGAGCGACAAAGTAGATTCAGGAGAATTTGCCGCCGCTTTTGCACTGTATCCTGTAAGTATGCGTCAACTGATAAATATTGCAGATGCAGGACAGATAATGCCTCCGAAAACAACATGGTTTGAACCTAAACTGCGTTCAGGGCTGACAATACATTTACTTAAATAATCAGAATACAATAATAATATGTCATATCTGCAAAAATCAGTTTCGGTAACAGTCTGTCTGTTTCTAACGCTCGGCGTTTCTGCCCAGTCGAAAGATTTTGACTTTACAAAAAGCATGGATATTTTCATGTCGGCTGTCAATACGCTGCGCACCGAATATGTTGACAGCCTTTCGACCGACAAATTGATAAAATATGCGCTGGACGGAATTACGGAAAACCTCGACCCATACACCGAATACGTACCTGCCGAAATGCAAAAAGACTTTGATTTTCAGACTACCGGCAAGTATGCAGGCATAGGTTCTCTGATTCAAAAAGACAGCAGCTGGGTTATTATTGCCAATCCATACAAAAATTTCCCCGCATACAAAGCCGGTTTGATTTCCGGCGACAGAATACTGGAAATTGACGGTCAAAGCATTAAGGGCATGAGCGTTGAAAAGGTCAGCAACATGCTTCGCGGCGACGCCAATACCGTTGTGAAAATAAAAGTTTTGAAACTCAAAACCGGCAAAACGGAAGACATTTCCATAACCCGCGAAATTATCCGACTGCCTTCTGTTCCGTATTTTGGAATACAGAAAGACGGAATCGGATATATACGTCTGACCTCTTTTATTACCGACGAATGTGCGTCCGATGTGCGAAACGCGCTGAAAACGATGCGTGCAACCGGCAATTTGAAGTCGCTTGTTCTTGATTTGCGGGGCAATCCGGGCGGACTGCTGCGGGAAGCGGTGCGAATCGTAAGTCTTTTCGTACCAAAGGGAACGCTTGTGGTTTCGGCTTCGGGGCAAAACAAAAGCCTTGCGCACAAATACGTTACCACCGAAGAACCCGTTGAACCGGATTTGCCTGTTGTTGTGATGGTTGACAATTCTTCGGCTTCGGCTTCGGAAATTGTTTCGGGCGCGGTTCAAGACCTTGACCGTGGGCTGGTTGTCGGAACTCATACCTACGGCAAGGGGTATGTGCAAAATATAAAACAGCTTGGTTATGACGCGCAACTGAAATTTACAACCTCGAAATACTATATTCCGAGCGGCAGATGCGTTCAGGCTCACAATTTTACCACGCGCAACAGCGAGGGAGGCGTGTCGTTTATACCCGATTCGCTGAAAAAAGAATTTAAAACCAAAAACGGCAGAAAAGTTTATGACGGCGGCGGTGTTACGCCCGACGTCGTGATTAAATCAGACGAATATTCTCCGATTGCTGTAAGTCTGCTCCGCCGAAATCTTATTTTTGAATATTCGCTCGAATATTTCAAAAAACATCAAAACATTGATACCCCCGACAAATTTGAATTTACGGAAAATGATTACAGGGATTTTACAGCCTATTTAAACGGCAAAGAGTATGATTATCAAACAGTATCGGAACAGTTGATGAAACGTCTGATTAACTCCGTAAAGCAGGAAAAATATTACGACAATGCCAAAGCCGAAATCGAAAAATTAGCAGAATTTTTAAAACATGACAAATTGAAAGATTTGAAAATTAATGAGCCGGAACTTGTTGCGCTTCTGCGTGAAGAGATTATCGAACGGTATTATTACGAAGAAGGCAGAGTAGAAGCAATGCTGAGAAACGACCGGCAGTTTGCCGAAGCCTGCAATATCCTTGCCAACAGTGTTAAATATGAAAATCTGTTGAAACCATGATGCAAACCATGTATTTTCACTGTACTTTAACGGACAATACAATTATTATCATACAGTAATGAACTATTATATAAAAAACGCTGACATTCTTAACGAAGGCATGCTTACAAGAGCAAACGTTCTTATTGAAAATGAACGAATTAAACAGGTATCGGAAGATGAAATAATTCTTCCGGCAGATACAACGGTTATCGACGCGCAGGGCAAACTGCTGATGCCCGGAATAATCGACGACCATGTACACTTTCGCGAACCGGGGCTGACGCACAAGGGCGACATGTTTTCGGAAAGCAGGGCGGCTGCTGCCGGAGGCGTAACTTCTTTTATGGATATGCCAAACACTTTGCCCCCGACAATGAGTATCGATGATTTGGAACATAAACGCGAAATTGCCGAACACAACTCTTTAATAAACTATTCGTTCTATCTTGGCGCGTCGGCTATGAACATTGGAGAAATAAAAAAGGTCGATCCATGCAAAGTTTGCGGGATTAAGGTATTTATCGGTTCAAGTACCGGCGATCTCCTTGTGGACGAAGAGAAAGCGCTGTCGGCAATATTTGCAGAATCGCCGGTAATAATCGCCGCCCACTGTGAAGACGAAAACACAATCAAAGAAAATATTGCACGCTACAAACAAAAGTTCGGCGACGATATTCCGGTCGAATACCATTCCGTTATACGTAACGCCGAAGCCTGCTACAAATCGGCGGCTCGCACTGTCGAACTTGCATTGCGCTACAATTCGCGTTTGCATGTACTGCATCTTTCGACGGCAAAAGAAACGGGACTTTTCGTGAAATCCACAGCCGGACGTATTCCGCGAATAACTGCCGAAGTCTGCACGCATCACCTGTGGTTTTCCGAAAAAGACTGTAAATTCAAGGGAAACAAAATCAAGTGTAACCCCGCCATCAAGTCGGAATATGACCGCGAAATACTCCGAAACGCTGTGAAAAACGGACGGATAACGGTTATTGCCACCGACCACGCCCCGCATACAATCGACGAAAAACGCAAAAAATATTTCAACTCGCCTTCCGGCATACCATACATACAGCATTCGCTTTCGGCTATGCTCGAAATGCACAAGCAGGGAGTTTTCTCGCTTTTCGACATTGTGGAAAGAATGTGCCACTGTCCGGCTCGAATTTTTGGAATCCGCGACAGAGGTTTTATCCGCGAAGGATATTTTGCAGACCTTGTTCTGATTGACCTCAATACAGGTTATCGCCCATCGCCCGAAAACATACTCTCAAAATGTCGCTGGTCGCCGTTTGAAAGCGTTACCTTTTCAACCAAAGTGGAAACTACCTGGGTCAACGGTTCAATTGTTTACGACAACGGGGAAATTATTGAAGCAAAAGCTGCCAGAAGTCTTGAATTTAACAGGTAAAGCAAAAGAGATGAAAGAAAAGATAGCATTTATAATTAATCCAGTTTCGGGAACTGCCGACAAGAAACAGATTGCAGAATATATACGCAACAACGCCGACAATGACAGATTCCGTCATGAAATATATTTTACCACGCAGGCAGGCGACGGATTCAGGCTTGCCCGACAGTGCGCCGAAGCCGGTTTCGACAGAGTAATAGCCGTCGGCGGCGACGGCACAGTAAATGAAGTCGCACGCGGGCTGCTGCGTACCGACGCGGCGCTCGGCATCATACCGCTCGGTTCGGGCAACGGTCTCGCCCGTCATATAAAAATGCCACTCAACTGGCGCAAAGCCCTTGAAACAGTGAAAGACGGTAAAGTTATAATGTCGGACTATGGAATGTTGAACGACAGACCTTTCTTTTGCACGGCGGGAACAGGTTTCGACGCTCAGGTCGGGCAGCGCTTTTCGCAAATCGGAAGACGCGGCTTTTTCAGTTATGCACAGGCGTCGTTCATGGAATACCTTAACTATCGCCCGTGCAGCTACAAAATAACGACGGGCGACAAAACCTTTTCGCGCCGCGCTTTTCTGATTACCTTCGCAAACGCCTCGCAGTGGGGATACAACGCCTGCATCTCGCCCGACGCAAACATAAGCGACGGAATGATTGACCTTGTAATAATCTATCCGCTCAACATTATCAAAGCTCCAATAATCGGGCTGCGAATGTTTACAAAAAGCATATATCACTCGAACAACACCGAAGTAATCAGAATAAAAGACGCTGTAATAGAACGCGAAAAAGCAGGCTGGATACACATCGACGGCGACCCCGTCAGCGAAGACCGCATAATCAGGGTCAAAGCCGTATCGGGCGAATTGAAACTTATAACTCCGTCGCACAGATAAAAAACCGAGTAAACCGGTAACTGACGTCTGTCGAGACACAATTAAATATGTTACAAATAAAATCATGTATTTCAAAAAACTTGTTGGAAAAAAATGCTATTTATCGCCGATAGTTTCAAATGACGCCGAGAAATTTACCGAATGGCTCAATGATATGGAGTTATTGCTTAATCTGCAATTATATAACAGCGTTATTAATATAGAAAGTGAAAAAATATTTTTAAATAATCTGTCGAAAGAGCATAATTATTCAATAATAGACTTGGAAAAAGATGAATTGCTTGGAATTTGCGGTTTTCTGGATATTGATTATGTAAATCAGACAGCGGAGACAGGAATATTTATCGGAAATAAAAATTACTATAATAAAGGCTACGGAACGGAAGCGCTCTCACTGTTAATTGATTATGGATTTAAGGCATTAAATTTTCACAATATAATGTTAAAAGTTTATGAATATAATAAAAGAGCAAAAAAATGTTATGAAAAGATTGGTTTTCAAGAGATTGGAACAAGACGGGAGGCATTATGCAGAAATTTGAAAAAGCATGACATAATATATATGGATATATTATCAAATGAATTTTATGACAAATATAAACAGTAGAATTTATACAGACTTAAATAATACGAATCAGGAATTAAAATGTCCCGCAGGGACAAAATTTTCATAACCGCAGGCGAGCGTAGCGTTGCCTGCGGCTAAAAACGACAACAACAGACTGACTGAAAGGCAGAACTCTATCGCAATAGAATTAAAGTTTTGACTTACAGGCAAAGATGAGAACGATTGTGCTACCGCATACAAGCGAAGCACGGTATGCGGTTTTGAAAATTAAGCCCATTCATGCTAAAAAACGTTTGCAACTCTTGATTCGCATAAATATAATATTTGAAAGCATAGACGCAATTAATCGCGCCTCTACTTGTTTTCCTGCCAGTATTTTTGTAGAAAAAAATCAATGCCTTTTCTCTAACGGGACATTGTTGTAAATTTTTATTTCACATTACTTAAATATGTAATCATGTTTTCTTAATTTGTCGTTTTTTCCGTCTGTTTTTTTCTTTTTCGACGGAATATATCCTTAAATGTGTTGAATTGAGATTGATAGAGTATGCCCAAACCGTTGCGGTTGCTTTCCATATCGTCCGAAAAATAGTCTCTTGATTTTGAAAACACTTTAAATCTCGTGTTTTTTGTTTTTCCAATCAGATATTCAAGGTCAAAATCGCCGACAAAGTTTCGGTTTGAATGTGTTGCGTTGCTTGCGCTGCCGTTGAATATCAGTCTGTCTGAAAACTGTATTCCGAAATCAAATTCAAAGTCTGCGCCGACGTTGTTTTTTTGTGAGTTAGGGTTGTAATTGAAATTAAAATCAATCGGAATCGGCAAATTAAACAGCGAGACAAGATTTCCCAACTGTGCCGACAACAGTTCCGATGCGTTTGCCATCAGCGTAGCCGAGCCAAGATCCTGATATGCAAAACTTTGCTCTGGAATAAAAGAACGCAGCACAAGTACGGACAGGAACTGTTTCGCCATTTTTTCATCTGTATTGACAATGCTTTTGAACTGCGCATTTTTTTCTGCGCCTACGTCCTGAATTTCAATGTCAAATCCAAGTTTTGGGTTCGTCATTCGTCCCGAAATCATTATTTTACATGTAATTGGGTAATGCCTTGTGCTGTCCTGCGGAAAAAGCGGGGCAATCGAAATACGGTCTTTATATAAGGCAGTTACGTCGAGAATGGCGTGTTCAATGTTTCCGTTAAAATGTATCCTGCTACCTTTGTCGATATTGAATTTTTTTGAAATAATACTGAAATTTGGCAGCGAGAAGTTATAGTCTCCGTTTTCGATGGAATAATCTCCGATAATGCTGAAAAGGTCTGTCGCGGGGTTAACCCTGATTTTCAGATTTCCCTGCCCTCTGGCGCGAAGAATGTCGCCCACTCTGGGGTCGATAAGTATCTGTATTTCAGATTCGGGAGTTACGCTCAAGTCCAGTTCCAGATTCATTTCCGACATGTTATTTTCATGCAGCGGAATTTGCTGTCCTGTTTCTTCTGTCGAATCTTTTTTAGTAACAAACGTAAGAAATTCGTATTCTTTTGCCTGCGAAGCCGACGAGATTGGAATATACAGTTTTGTGTTCGGATTGGTTTCGGCGGTAATCGAAAATTTGAGTTCATTGCCATTGCCTCTCACATTGACAGCGCCAGTTGCATAACCCGTTCCGTAAAACAGCGAATTGTCTTTTTCCTTCGTGTTAAGGCTGTGAAAGTTTTTAATATTTGCTTTTGCGTTAAATTCCATGTCTGCGAAATATTTGTGCGTCAAATCAAAATTCAGCGTTCCGTTATTACCCTCTTTGTCGGTTATTTTTCCGTCGCGGATTTGAAATTTAGAGTTTGAAATTTCGATGTTTGAATTTAAAATATACTGTGTTTGCAGATAATCAACCGTAAAGCCCAGATTGTTAAGCTGCAATGTACCCGAAATATCAGGTTTTGAAAGTGTTCCCTTCAAATGCGCTTCCCCAGTCAGTATTCCGTCGATGTTCGACAAAATTCCTTCAAGCGCCGGTTCCAGAAGGTTCAGATTAATTGCTGCAACTTTCAGCGAAGCGTATATTTCTTCCGTATCTGGCTGTATATAACCGTTTATCGAGTTCAGTTCCCTGTTAAAAGGCAGACGTACAGTAAATTCGAGACGGCTCATGTCGTCGTTCCACTGACTTCCGATGGCGCAGCCTTCAAACATGTCGTTATTTATAAAAAGAGTGTCAATCATAACTGCGCCAATCATCAACGGAGTAGCATAAGCGCTTATCAGTTCAATGTCGCCCGACATTTTTCCGTCGATGGCGAAACTTGAACCTTCAAAACAGGGATTCAAATCCGACAGATTAAAATCTTTGATATTCAGCAACAAAGTGTCGTTATTGCTTTTCGACGCCGTTCCGGAAATTTTCACTTCCTGTTCGTCTTTATTTATGTTAAATCCGCGTACAGTGAATTTATCTTGACGTATTTCTGCAACGGCAGGCTCCAAATTCCATTCCTGAGAAAAAACGGTTATATGCGATTTGTCGTTTTCGACAGCAACCGACAGTTTACCGGATACAGGATCTCTCGAAAACTGCGATTTCAGTTTCAAATCTGCATCGGAGTGATTTATTGAATCAATAAACATTATATCTGCTAAAACAGTATTGTTCGACAGAATATTTTTGATATTCAGATTGTTCAGTTTCATAAACGAAAGATTAAGGTCGCCCGACAGGTTTACATTCACTGTATCCATAATATTTGTTCCCGACAGTTTCATGTTTGAAATCTGTTTATCTCCATAAGCAATATTTTGAGCATTTAAACTGAAAACAAGGTTTGAATTTGTATCAATATTTACTTTCAGTTCTGCATTGTTAACTGTCAGGTCGGGAATAAATATTCTTGCAAGTTTTCTGATATTTTTAATATCGACAGTAATTTTATAGTTTGATTTTGGATTTTGAAGCGTCGAGTTTATTTTTTCGACAAACAGAGCTGGCATGTATCTTTTCGACATGTTGGTCAAGTGCGCCACAAAACCTCCCAGATAGTCCTGACCGGAATATGTAGCGTTTGCAAAATCCGATTTAAGACTGATAAAGTTATTTGAATTTGTAACCGATGAATTTAAAACAATGTTTTCAAAATTAATTGCCCCTGTATTGTCGATATATGTTAAATTATTGATTTTCAGGTTTCCTATATAGTCCAAAATGCTTGACGCCCGAAAATTGGCAGCAATGTTAGCTTTAAGTATCCCAACCGTATCGCGCTGATTGAAATTAAGTTTGACCATATCGACATGTTTCAGGTCTGCGTCAAAATCGAAAACCGGAACACCGTCCGTACCGGTCAAATCTATTCTGCCGTTAAAATTGAAATCAAGATTTGGCTCCGAAACGTTTATCATTCCCTTGAAAGCCTGATTTTGCAATCGACCTTCAAGTTCAATATTTGTATAGTCATAATTATTGAAACGTAGCGACGATATTATTCCTTTCCCAAAAATGTCGTTCTGGTTATTTTTAACGTTTCCATCAACCGCAATACTGAAATTGACGGTTTCAATATTTTCGGAATCAGTCAGTTTTCCTACGTCAAAGTTTTCCGCCGAAAGTCCGCCCTTAAATCCGATTCCATTTTTTGCACTGTTAAACATTATGTCCATTTGAAAATCGCCCAGACTGGTTTTCAGAAAGCCGTTTGAAACAAAATTACTGAAAAAACCGGTAAAAGTTCCGACAAAGTTAAATTTACCAAATTTTTGCATCAGTTCGTCCTGCTCGAAACCTACGTTCATGCCAGACAGTAAAGTGTTTATACTGACCGGATTGGTGTTGCAGTCTTTCAAATCGGCAAAAATCATTGTCGATTCAATATCCGGCAGTCCGGCAATGCTGAAACGTCCTTTAAGAACGGTATTGTCAAGCGTTTGCAGTTCAAATTCATCGCTTCGGAAGTTCGCGACAGGTCCGCTGATTTTTGCATTAAGGTTTGCAACAACCGGCACATCTTTAAGTACGGGAGCAAAAAAACCGAGAGTTTTAAAAGCCAGTTTGGAATCGTAAATGTCAATGTCGAATTTCACATAGTTTAAAAAATCATCAAATTCATCTGCGCCATTGTACGTCATGCTTAAATTTTGCAGTTTTACGTCCGAAAAATCGTCAATTAAGCGAAATTCTTTAAGCGTTATTTCCGTACCGAAACGTATCAGACACGAAAGCGCAGACATTTCGTGAACGTTAAACCCAGAACGCTCGGTAAACGACAGAGAATTAAGGGTACAGGTCAGAGAATCTCCGGCAATTGCAATTTTATCGGCGTCGAGATTGATGCCCGATACCGACATGTTTTTGTATATAATTCCGTCGGGCTGCTCTTCCACGCCGTGCGCGTCCTTCAAATACATTTTATATTTAAAATTTTCAAGTTTAAGCGCCTTGACAGTTATTTTTACAGGCTTTGAAACTGTATCATTTTTCACGTCCGGCAGTTCGTCTTTACCATCGTCGTTAAGATTTGATATTATAAGACTGATATTTGTACCAATGGAGTCGCTTCGCAGACAAAATATCCCGTCCGATAATTTTATTTCGTTCAGTATCAGTATATTATTGTTGATCGGCAATTTACCAATTCTGGCGTCGAGACGTTTAACAAATAACAGCGTATCGCCGTTAAGGTCTCTTACAAACAAATCGTTGAGCAGCGCTTTGTTAAAAAATCTGATATTAACAGATTTTATCGAAACTTCGGTTTTCAACTGTTCCGAAAATGCGACGGAAAAATGCCTGACAATTGCTGTCTGAACAAACGGAATACTTATAATTATCGGCGGTAAAAAAATCAATGTTAAAAGAGCAATTAGAATATAAAGTAAAATTTTTTTCTTTTTACTTCTTTTGACTAATAACTTTTTAGTTATCGACAATATTTCCATGTCTAATTTTTTTCTCTGCATAAACTGACGTCTCTGACAAATTTTGTGCCAAAAGTAGTACATTTTTTTGATTTCGACTAAATTTATATCTTTGCGCCTCGAATTTGAATATGTAATAAAACAGTATCTCATTATGGGAAGGGCATTTGAATATCGCAAAGCGACAAAATTGAAACGCTGGGGAAACATGGCAAGAGTGTTTACTAAATTAGGTAAACAGCTGACAATTGCAGCAAAATCTGGCGCAGACCCCGCAACAAACCCTGCACTCCGTGCAGTTATACAAAATGCGAAGGCAGAAAACATGCCGAAGGAAAACATTGAAAGAGCAATAAAACGCGCTGTCGAAAAAGAACAGTCCGATTACAAAGAGGTGGTTTATGAAGGCTATGGTCCTAATGGAGTGGCATTTATAATAGAAACAGCAACCGACAACCCGACGCGGACAGTTGCAAACATACGCAGCTATTTTAACAAGCACAACGGCTCGCTTGGAACATCGGGAAGCGTAGAATTTATGTTCGACCACAAATGCGTTTTCAAAGTAAAGTCGAAAGAAGGTCTTGATATCGAAAATATCGAATTTGAACTGATTGATTACGGAGCAGAAGAACTGTTTGCCGAAGAAAATGAAATAATGATTTACGGAACTTTCGAATCATTCGGCAATATCCAGAAATACCTCGAAGACAACGGCTTTGAAATAATTAGCGCCGGCTTCGACAGAATACCGACAGGAGAACTGAAAGTTCTTTCGCCGGAACAAACCGTTGAAATCAATAAACTTATAGAAAAGTTTCAAGACGACGACGATGTGCAGAATGTATTTCATAACATGTCGGAATCTGGAGAATAAATAATGAACGGTTATTTTAATACTACCCCGCCGGTAGTAAAAAATCTGATAATTGTCAATGCGCTGATGTATCTTGCCATGCTTTTTGGAGAATCGTTTATGATTGGCAATTTTGCTTTATATTACCCCGGTTCGCCGAATTTCAAAGTCTTGCAGCTGCTGACGCACATGTTTATGCACGGCGATTTTTTTCATCTGTTTTTCAACATGTACGCCCTGTGGCTGTTCGGAAGCATTATTGAAAGAGTCTGGGGCGGTAAAAAATTCCTGACATACTATTTTATAACAGGTTTTGGCGCTGTCGGATTACACCTGCTGTTACAGTGGTTGAACGTAAAATATATTACAGACGTCGAATTTGCAAATATTTCGGAAATTGCACGCAAACTTGCGCAGATATACCATACGCCGACGCTCGGAGCTTCGGGAGCGGTTTACGGCGTTTTGCTGGCATTCGGAATGATGTATCCGAATGTTGAATTGCAGCTTATTTTTCCGCCAATACGGTTAAAAGCGCTGAGACTTGTAATAATTTTCGGAGCAATCGAACTGATAGTCGGATTATTACACGCCAACGACGGAATAGCTCATTTCGCGCATCTTGGCGGAATGCTTTTCGGGTATGTTTCAGTAATGTACTGGAAACGCAGGGGAACACTTTTTAGAAACGACGATTATTATTGATAATAGAAACACACATATATAGTTATGCAAACCGATTTACAAAAAATTTTATCGATTTCCGGCTATTCCGGTTTATACAGGTATTTATCGCAGGCTCGACACGGCGTTGTTGTCGAAAGCCTGAAGGATAAAAAACGCATCTGCCTTCCAACGGCAGCAAAAATGAGTTCTCTGTCGGACATTACAATTTATACAGAAACGAGCGAAGATTTGATGTTGAAAGACGTTTTTGTGAAAATCAGAGAAAAATACAGCGCCGAAAAAATACTGTCTCATAAATCTTCGACGGAAGAACTTATGTCGTTTTTCGGTGAGATTGTCCCTGAATACAGTAAAAACAAAGTTTTTGCATCGCATGTAAAAAAAATTGTCGAATGGTACAATCTTTTACAGGAATACGACATGCTCGAATTTACGGAGAAAGAAACAACTTCCGAAGAAAACGCTATATCGGAAGAAAACGCTGCGACAGATGAAAGCGTTGCGACAGAAGAAGAACAGTAATTCTGCCAGTAAGTAATTAAATTATTTATGAGGTTTTTTGCAGTCATACTGTTTTTAATGCCGTTTTCGACAGGTGAGGTTTATTCTCAGGTTTTTAAAATAATGTTCTATAATGTAGAAAATTTTTTCGATACCGAGAATGACCCTCATACTAATGACGACAATTTTACGCCACAGGGCGAAAACCACTGGACAAGAGAACGTTTTATAAAAAAACGCAACAATATCTGCAAAGTAACCGTTGCCGCAGGCAAGGGACACATGCCCGATATTATAGGGCTGTGCGAAGTCGAAAACAGGTATGTTTTGCGGCAACTTGTTGAAGAAACGCCGCTTGCGAAATACGAATACGACATTGTTCATTACAATTCTCCCGACAGACGCGGTATTGACGCAGCTTTGCTTTACTGCAAAAAATCTTTTACCGTTTTGACTTCAAAAACGTACAGAATAAAAGAACTTCAAACAAGAGACATTCTGTACGTTAAGGGATACACAGCAGGAAACGATACTTTGCATCTTTTTGTAAATCACTGGTCTTCAAAATGGGGCGGCGCTGAATCGGAAAATTCCAGAATGTTTGCAGCAAAAACGCTGAAAAACGTTGTTGACTCGGTTTTTACGACAGACATTAATGCAAAAATCTGCATAATGGGCGATTTTAACGATTATCCCGACAGCAATCCGATAAAATATCTCGGAGCAAAGGCAAAAAACGAAGGCAAAGGACGTCTTTACAACCTGTCGCAGCATTTGCAGGAAGACGGTCAGGGCAGCATCAAGTATCAGAACAGGTGGGAATTAATCGACCTGTTTTTTGTATCCGAAAGTTTAATGACCGGCAAAAAAGGACTGCAATGCACATTTAACGATATTGAAATATTCAGTCCCGAATTTTTAATGGAAAAAACGACAGACGGGGGATTTGCTCCCAAACGGACTTACAAGGGCTTGCGATACGCAGGGGGTTTTAGCGATCATCTCCCCGTAATATTGACTTTTAACGTTAAAAATTAAATTGTTGAAGCGTCCCGCAAAATTTGTACTGAAACGTTCATAAACAGTATCCAAATTGCCTGAATGTCGGAACAGTTTAACAATTGCATCGAAAAGCCTTTCTTTACAGGCTTAATTCGATTGCCGTGATGTGTTTTTTTCAGACGGTTATGACAGTAATGGTCTGTAAACGGAACCTTTAAAAAATCGAAATATAGAAGATTATCGAAGACAACTGCCAATTTCGTACATTCGTTTTGCGTATATCAATAATAATTTATACATTTGCGCCGTTAAATATATAATCAGTATTTACGAAAAAATAATTAAAAAAAATTTTAAATTATGGCAGTATCGTACACTCTTTCTCAAAAAGGAAATCCGGGCAATCCATCAGCCCCGAAAAAGTTTTATGCTCAGGCAAAGGCAAGCGGTGAATTAACGCTCCGCAAATTAAGCCGTGAAATTGCCGAAAGTTCGACAACGGTCAGCGATACCGACGTTCTTGCGGTATTGAACGATTTGACAAAAATTCTGAAACGGCATCTCGAAAACGGCGAAATTGTTCGCTTTGGCGATTTTGGTTCTTTTCAGGTCGCGCTTACAAGCGAAGGCGCCGAAACCGCCGAACAGTTTGTAACATCGCTGATTAAAGGCGGAAAAATTATTTTCCGACCCGGCGTGGATTTGAGAGACATGCTTGCAACTTTGAAATACGAAAAGACAAAGTGAAAAGCAGGCGTGCTTTTTAAAATCGCACGGGCAGCAATTTTTAAAAGCCCGTCTGCTTTTTAAAATCGCAGACGGGCTTTTCTATATTTGAAAATAAGGGGGCAATATTTGAGAAAGGGCAATGCCTTCTTTTTACATACAGCAAACCACACATAAGTGAAACCATATTAACAGAAAAATACGTCTCCTCTCAAAAAAAATGAGTCGGTTTCATTGACAATTATCAATTGACAATTATCAATTGTGTCTGTTGCTATTTTGTTGACAGAAACGCTTTAACGACAATTTCGGGACGGTTTCGGAAGACGCCTGAAAAATTATTTGAACATGTTCGATAAAAATCTATTATCTTTGTACCGTATTTTTATTAATAGAAAAATGTTTTTTTTTAATATCTGTAAAATATTATGACAACAAGAAGAGATTTTTTAAAAACGGCTGCCGCAGCTTCGGCTGGTTTGGCGGTAGGTTTACATTCAAATTTTGGAAAGGCTGCGCATGTCAGCCCTAACAGCAAGGTTAATCTTGCCTGCATCGGCATTGGGAATCGCGGAGAACAGATTATCGGCGATTTTGAGAAAACGGGGCTGGCAAATATCGTTGCCCTGTGCGATGTTGATATGGGTGCAAAACACACTCAAAAGGTTATTGGCAAATATCCGAACGCGAAACGTTTCAACGATTTCAGACAGCTGTTCGACAAGGCTTCCAACGAGTTTGACGCTGTTGCAATCGCCGTTCCCGACCATGCGCATTTCCCGATAGCAATGCACGCCATTTCTGCCGGAAAGCATGTGTATGTCGAAAAACCGATGGCTCGGACATTTCTCGAAGCCGAGCTGATGATGGCGGCGGCAAAAAAAAATCCGCAGATTGTTACGCAGGTCGGCAATCAGGGTCATTCCGAAGCCAACTATTTTCAGTTCAAGGCATGGCTCGACGCCGGAATTATCAAGGACATTACTGCCGTAACCGCGCACATGAACAACGACCGGCGCTGGCACAAGTGGGATCCGAATATCTACCGGCTGCCGGAGGCTGAACCGATACCCGAAACGCTGGACTGGAATACGTGGCTGACAACTGCCATGTATCACGACTACAACAGCAAGTATCACTACGGAGACTGGCGCTGCTGGTACGATTTCGGAATGGGCGCTCTGGGCGACTGGGGGGCGCACATTATGGACACGGTTCACGAATTTCTGGATTTGGGACTGCCATACGAGATTAACCCTGTGAAACTCACGGGTCATAACGATTATTTTTATCCGATGTCGTCAACCATTCTGTTCCGTTTCCCAAAAAGAAAAAAGATGCCGGCTCTTGATTTGACATGGTACGACGGCGTTGACAATCAGCCTCCATTACCTGAAGGTTACGGCGTATCGGCTCTCGACCCGAATATTCCTGCATCGGGCGCAGGCGAAATTAAGGCGGCAAAAATAAATCCGGGCAAAATTATTTACGGAAAAGATCTGACATTCAAGGGCGCATCGCACGGCTCGACGCTTTCGATAATTCCCGAAGAAAAAGCTAAAGACATTGCATCGAAACTCCCCGAAGTTCCGAAAAGTCCGTCAAACCATTTTGAAAACTTTCTGCTGGCATGTACGGGCAAGGAAAAAACACGCTCTCCATTTGAAATTCACGGACCGCTGAGTCAGGTGTTTTCGCTTGGAGTTATGGCGCAGCGGCTCAATACAAAAATTGAGTTCGACCGCACAACAAAGCAGATTACAAACAATGCCTTCGCCAATGCAATGCTGGCAGGTCTGCCGCCGCGCAAAGGCTGGGAACAGTATTATAAAATATAAAAAATTATTGATGATGAAAAAAAGTTTGTTGATATTAATTTCTGCCTTTTTGCTGACACTCTCAATGTCGGCGCAGGAATGGACGCCGCTGTTTAACGGTAAAAACCTGAACGGCTGGAAAAAAATCGGCGGTAAAGCCGAATATAAAGTTACCGACGGCGTTATAACCGGAAAATTCAAAACGGGAACTGCAAGCTCCTTTCTCGCTACCGTACAGGAATACGGCGATTTTATACTCGAATTTAGCTTTAAAATAGAAGGAGGACTTAATTCGGGAGTTCAATTTCGCAGCTATACGCTTGTGGATAAAACCGTTGCAGGCTACCAGTTTGAAATAGACGGCAAATATTCGGGTGGCATATACGAAGAAAAAGGCAGAGGCTGGCTGGCTCTGACAACCGCCGACGGATATAAGGCAGGAGACTGGAACACTGCCCGCATCGAAGCTGTCGGCAACAGTATCAGAACATGGATAAACGGAAAACCGCGTACAAACCTCTGGGACGCAAAAACCGGAAAGGGATTCATTGCATTGCAGGTTCACGAAATATCACAGAAGGAACAGGACGGCAAAACCGTCAGCTGGAAAGACATTAAAATTTGTACAAAAGACGTTGAACGTTACAGAACGCGGACTGATATTCCCGTCGTAAACAGAGTACCCAACACCATTTCGCCCGAAGAAGCCGAAGAAGGTTGGATATTGCTCTGGGACGGCAAAACAACCGCTAACTGGCGAAGCGCAAAATCTGCCGGTTTCCCCGCAAAAGGCTGGTTGATTGAAGACGGAATACTGAAAGTGGTAAAAAGCGACGGAGGAGAATCGACAAACGGCGGCGACATTATTACCGAAAAAAAATATAAAAACTTTATTCTCAGCGTCGATTTCAAAATAACCGAAGGCGCAAACAGCGGAATAAAATACTTTGTAAATCCCGACGTTAACAAAGCGGAAGGCTCGGCTATCGGCTGCGAATTTCAAATTCTTGACGATTTGAGACATCCTGATGCAAAACTCGGAGTAAAGGGAAACAGAAAATTAGGGTCGCTGTACGACCTGATTCCTGCGCCCGATTCAAAACCGTTTAACATAAACTCGTTCAACACCGCAACGGTTATAGTTAACGATTCGCATGTCGAACACTGGCTTAACGGCGTCAAAATGCTGGAATACACGCGAAACAACCAGATGTGGAACGCTCTGGTTGCATACAGCAAATACGGTTCGTGGATTAATTTCGGAAATTTCACCGATGGACATATCCTTTTACAGGATCACGGCGATGAAGTATGGTTTCAAAACATAAAACTGAAAGAAATTCATTGAAAAAAACGTAACACGTTTTAGATATTTTAAAAGCAGGGACGCGATTAATCGCGCCCCTGTTTGCTAAAAATCGCGCCCCCGTTCCAAATATTTTTTTGCTGATTTTACTTTTCTTAAAAAATATTCATGTAATCGCGTGTCTTTCGTCAATTCGGGATGGAAAGCGGCTGCCAGCAGGTTGTTCTGTTCGGCAAGCAAAATTTTCCCGTCATATTCAAGCAGAATTTCCACATTGCTGTCTGCTTGCACGATGTATGGCGCTCGAATAAAAACCGTATGAAAAGGTTTGTCGCCGAGAACCGGTATGCTCATGTCGGTTTCAAAACTGTCTATCTGACGTCCGAAAGCGTTTCGTTCAACGCGCACGTCCATCAGTCCCAAACGGTATTGTGAACTGTTATTGATGTGTTTGGCGAGCAGAATCAGCCCTGTGCATGTTCCGAATATTGGAAGTCCGCTGCGACCGGCTTCGGCAATCGGTTCTATCAAATTATAGCGTACCAGCAATTTTCCGCAGGCGGTACTTTCGCCGCCGGGCAATATCAATCCGTCGATTTTCTGCAAATCTTCAGGATTCAGTATGTCTTTCGTTTCTGCTCCTAATTTTTGCAGGACGCTGCGATGTTCTCTCACAGCGCCCTGCAAAGCTAAAATACCGATTTTCATGTTATTTTGACATGTGTAATTTTACAGATAAGCTGACAGTAAATAACCGCCAGCTTACCAGCCGCGTCCTGCCATTTTTTCTTTTTCGTCAAGACGTGCTACGCTTTGACCGCGCATTGCGTCGCCCAGTCCTTTCGAAACTTCGGCAATCAGTTTGTAGTCGCGAAAGTGAGCCACAGCTTCGACAATTGCTTTAGCGCGTTTTGCAGGATTGTCGGACTTGAAAATACCTGAACCTACAAAAACTCCGTCGCAACCCAGTTCCATCATCAGAGCAGCGTCGGCAGGAGTAGCTACGCCGCCGGCGGCAAAGTTGACAACGGGCAGCTGTCCGAGTTCTTTCACCTGCAATATCAGTTCGTAAGGCGCTCCAAGTTCTTTGGCGATGGTCATCAATTCCATTTGCGATGCGCTTATAACGCGCTGAATGTCTTCGTTTACCTGACGGATATGCCTCACGGCTTCGACCACGTCGCCAGTACCAGCCTCGCCTTTGGTGCGAATCATTGCTGCGCCTTCGCCTATGCGACGCAAAGCCTCGCCAAGATTTCGCGCTCCGCACACAAACGGGACTTTAAAGTCGGTTTTAAGAATATGACAGGATTCGTCGGCAGGCGTTAATACTTCGCTTTCGTCGATAAAATCGATATTAAGCGCTTCCAGAACGCGGGCTTCGACAATATGACCGATACGGGCTTTTGCCATAACGGGTATGGATACAGCCTGTTGAATACCTGTAATCATTTCTGGATCAGACATTCGAGCTACTCCGCCCTGAGCGCGGATATCGGAAGGTACGCGCTCAAGCGCCATAACTGCTACGGCTCCGGCTTCTTCCGCTATTTTAGCCTGTTCGGGGTTAACAACGTCCATTATTACTCCGCCTTTCAGCATTTCTGCAAGTCCCCTTTTTACGGTAACTGTTCCTGTTTCTTTCTCTATAACTGTCATTTACTAATATTCTTTACTAAATTATAACGGGGACAAAGGTACAAAATAATGTAAAAACTGCAAAATTGCAACCGGTTATTTTTGGAGAGATAAATGATTAGATCCGCAAAAAAGTATAAAATAAAGGCAAAGTTTCGACGGTTTAGATATGTGTGAATTGATAAAAATTTTTTCATTACTAATACGCTACAACTTTACTGTTTGTCTGAATTTCCAAAAATCCAAACATATTTCATCATCTAAATAAACTTTTTTAGATTTTTGTAAAACCATTTTATTATTTATTATTTTATAATAATCAATTCTTGTTTTTCCGTCATAATTGATAGAATTAGAACAAACCAACAAACCATTTTGAATATCAAAATAGAACCAGTTTAGCACTGTATCAGTCATATATCTGTATTCGTCATGAATTTCCTGCTTTGTATGTAAATTAACAATGAGCATATTCCATCTGTTATTTACTTCATTTACAGGGATAAACAAATATTTTTTTTGATAAATATAATAACAGTGAACTAAGGTGTCTTCACTTGTTATTAAGGCATCGAAAGGCAGAACCTTTTCGTCAAATACATAATCAGTTTTAAAAATGATTTTTTTATCTTTAACAACATAAATGGTATCATTTGTATATTTTATTTTTGTAAAATATACACTGTCTGCATTATTGCAAATAATTGAATCTGAAATGTTGTGAAAAACACTATAATTTTCAGCTACGTTTGCTTTTGCCGTTTTACGTTCTGTCGATATTGATTTACAAGTGCAAAATAAACAGCAGAAAATCAGCAGAAATATAATACTAATTTTATTCAATTTCATTTTTTATATACCCTTAAATTCGCAAAGAAAATTAAAAAACAACTGCAAAGTTTTGTACATAAAAACCTTGCAGTTTCGACATTTTCACCTGTCTTTGCGTCATGAAAAAAAAATTACAAAAATGCAAAAATGACGGCGGCAAAGGTAATAAAAAATTCACAGATAATAAAATCCAATGTATTTGATTGAATTTGCGCATGCATCTGACAGCGGACGAAAATAAAATACACGATGCAAAAAATTAACCGTTTCACAGTAATAGAGTTTATGTAAATTTAAATATGATATTTGAAAGCATATATCTGGCTGAAAGCCATAATTTTCATAACCGCCGGTCAACGACCGGCGGAAGAAACAGTGAGACGATAACGCTGCCTGTAAAGGAAGGGCTTGATTTTCGTAAC
>JAIROW010000019.1 GCA_031257315.1 Prevotellaceae bacterium | reverse complement strand
CAGCGTTATCGTCTCACTGTTTCTTCCGCCGGTCAACGACCGGCGGTTATGAAAATTATGGCTTTCAGCCAGATATATGCTTTCAAATATCATATTTAATTTTACATAAACTCTATTGATATAATTTCCCTGACTGGAAATTATGAAACAGATAATTTTTTAAAATATCACATTTTTAACCGCAATCCTTGCAAATTCATGTAGCTGATACAGCATAAAATATCATCTTAATGTCTGAAAAATAGAAAATGCAAACCGAAAACCGTTCCTTTTGTCGATTTTTTTTGCAAATCAAATTAAAAAATTATAACTTTGCCCCGATTTTTCATATACTTTTAAACATGTCGAACAGATTAAAAAATAAATTGATATGAGCACAAAATTTACTCGAATGACGCCGGAAGAAGCGGCAAGTTTTATAAAAAATGATGATAATATAGGTTTTAGCGGGTTTACCGCAGCAGGCTGTCCCAAAGCCGTTCCGGCAGCTATTGCCAAAAAAGCCGTAGAAGAACACAGTAAGGGGAATCCCTTCAAAATCGGAATATTTACCGGCGCTTCTACCGGCGACAGCATTGACGGAACTCTGGCAAGAGCCAGTGCAATCAAATTCAGAACGCCCTACCAGTCTAACAAAGATTTGAGGCAGTCGATGAACAGCGGCGAAACGGCATACTTCGATTTGCACCTTTCGCATCTGGCGCAAATGATTCGGTACGGTTTTCTGGGAAAAGTAAATTATGCAATTGTCGAAGCTGCCGATATTAGCGACGACGGCGAAATTATTCCAACCTGCGGAGTTGGCATAGCGCCGACAGTTTGCGAATTTGCCGACAAAATCATTGTGGAACTGAACAAAAAGCATACAAAAGAAATCAAAGGTATGCACGATATTTACATGCCTCTCGATCCACCACTGCGCAGAGAGCTGCCAGTTTACAGGGTCGATGACAGGGTCGGCGTTCCGTATATAAAAGTTGACCCCTCAAAAATACTGTGCGTTGTAGATACCGATCTGGAAAACGAAGGCGGAGCATTTACTCCGGTAGATGAGGTAACTGCAAAAATCGGAGACAATGTCGCCAGTTTTCTGGTTAACGAAATGAAACTTGGACGTATTCCCAAATCTTTCCTTCCCGTTCAGTCGGGCGTCGGAAACATTGCAAATGCAGTTTTGGGTTCGATGGGCGAAAATACCTCAATACCCGAATTTTACGTTTATACCGAAGTAATTCAGGACGCTGTAATAACTTTAATGAAAGCCGGAAGAGTGAAATTTGCAAGCGGCTGTTCATTAACTGTAAGCAATCCTACAATAAATGAAATATACGGCAATCTGACATTCTTTAAAGACAAACTGCTGTTGCGTCCGCAGGAACTGTCAAACAACCCCGAAATAATTCGCCGTCTTGGACTTATAACCATCAATACGGCGCTGGAAGCCGACATATTCGGCAACATCAATTCAACCCACGTAACGGGAACGAAAATGATGAACGGTATCGGCGGGTCGGGCGATTTTACGCGAAACGCCTATCTGTCAATATTTACCACGCCTTCGGTTGCAAAAGGCTCTCAAATCAGCGCAATCGTGCCGATGGTTTCACACCACGATCACAGCGAACATTCTGTTTCTGTGCTGATTACAGAACATGGCGTAGCCGATCTGAGAGGTAAATCGCCGGTTCAGAGAGCAGAAATTATTATAGAAAACTGCGCTCACCCCGAATACAGGCAGCTGTTGCGCGATTATCTCAAACGCGGAAAAGGACACACGCCTCACGATTTGAAAGCCTGTTTCGCCTTCCACAACGCCTTGAACGAAACGGGCGATATGCACAATGCAAAATTTTAATTTATATTCGATTCATTATATTTTAATTTTTAAATATTAATTTTTTCATTTTTTTACCTGCCTGATATGATTATTTTTTATTTGAAAATAGAATAATTCATATCAGGCATTTTATGTTATAATTTTTATAATCGAAAAACGATGAAAATTACCGAACTCGAAAATGTTGAAATAGTCGATTGGGCGGCAGAAGGCAAAGCAATTGCAAAAGAAGGCAGCATGGTGATTTTTGTAAAAGACGCTATTCCGGGCGATATTGTCAATCTGCGCGTAAAGCGAAAGAAAAATTATGCGGAAGGCGCTGTTACAAAACTGATTAAACCTTCGCCTGATGCTATTGAACCTGTTTGCCCCCATTTTGGCGACTGCGGCGGCTGCGTATCGCAGCGAATGTCATACGCCGAACAGCTGAAATATAAGGAAAAACAGGTCGTTGAGCAATTGCGGCGAATTGGAGGAATCAATTCTCCCCTCGTAAATCCAATCATTCCGTCCGCAAATACGGTCTTTTACCGGAACAAGCTGGAATTTACGTTTTCGTGCAGAAAATGGCTGACAGCTTCGGACGTCGATACAGACGGCGCAAATGGCAACGCTCTGGGGTTTCACGTGTCGGGACGCTATGACAAAGCGCTTGACATCGAAAAATGTATGCTGCAAAGATCTCCTTCAAACGAAATCAGAAACGAAGTAAAAAAATACGCCATAAACAGAGGTTACGAATTTTATGACGTTAAAAACAGAACAGGTTTTTTAAGAAATCTGATTGTAAGAACCGCCTCAACCGGAGACGTGATGGTTATTGTTGTGTTTGCGTATTTCGATAAAATCAGGATACACGATTTTATGAATATGATTAAAGACCGTTTTTCAATCACATCGTTAAATTATATGATTAATGAAAAATTGAACGACAGCATCAACGATTCTGATACGGTATTATTTTCGGGAAAACCGTTTATCGAAGAAAAAATGGAAGACCTGACCTTTCGTATCGGTGCAAAGTCTTTTTATCAAACCAATTCGGAACAGGCGCACAATCTGTATAAAATTGTCCGCCAGTATGCAGGACTGCAAGGAAACGAAACCGTTTACGACTTATATACCGGAACCGGAACAATCGCATGTTTTATTGCAAAAAACGCCGGAAAAGTTGCAGGGATAGAATATGTTGCCGACGCCGTTGCCGATGCGGAAGTAAATGCGTCGCTGAACGGAATTTCCAATGTATCGTTTTATGCCGGCGATATTAAAAACGTTCTAAATCAGGAATTTATACAGGCAAACGGTTCTCCTGACATTGTGATACTCGACCCGCCCAGAGCAGGACTGCATCCTTCGATACCAAAAATATTGCTCGAATCGGCGGCGCCCGAAAAAATAATTTACGTTAGCTGCAATCCGGCTACACAGGCTCGAGATATCGCGATTTTGTCTGACAAGTATCAATTAATTGAATCACAGCCTGTTGATATGTTCCCGCATACTTTTCACGTAGAAAATGTTGCGCTATTAAGAAAATTTCACACTTTTTAGCACTTACTTATTAAATAATGTAATACCTTTGCGGCATTAAACCGTGGTGGAATGAGAGTAGTTAAGATATTTTTTTTACTGATAATTACGTTGTTATGCAACTCGAATCTTTACAGTATTCCTGATGCAAAAAACCGTAATCTGTTTTATCAGGATAAAGACAAGGACAAAAAAGACAGGCAGAGAGCGGCGAACGAAATAAAGGATTCAGACGGCGACGGAGTACCCGACAACGTTGACGAATGTCCCAACATATACGGTTTGTCGAAGTTCAATGGTTGTCCAGATTCTGATAATGACGGCATACCCGATCATCTCGACGAGTGTCCGGACATATACGGCTTGTCGAAATTTAATGGTTGTCCAGATTCCGACGATGACGGAATACCCGACCCAAAAGATGCCTGTCCACTTGAACCGGGCGACAAAGTGAATAACGGCTGTCCCTCGTCATACTATTCGGCGGTAGATACGGCGAAAAAAAACGCTCAATATACTGCCAATATGGAAAATGAAATGAAGAGCCAGATGGAAAGATTTGAAAAATACGTTCAGGCTCAGGACAAAAAGAGGCAGGAGTATTATTCATATACTCAAAATCAGCCGAGTACCGGTTATTCCGACAATTACGGATATAACTCAGGTTCAAATTCTTACAATTACGATAACGCCAAACATTCGAGCGACGTTGTCGTTTCTGCTAATAATGTTTACAAACCGGGGACAAAAACCAATGTTTTTGTAACCATAAGTAACAGTTCAAAATTCAAAGATTTGATTCCCGAACTTGAATTAATTCTGAGCGATTTGAAATTTGTAAAGGGACGCATAGCTTTGGCAAACGAATCCAAGTCGTATGAAGCTCTTAGCAAAATAGCGACGTTTTGCGAGAAATATTCCGTATGGTCGAAACTGACGTTTTATCTTCATTCAAATAATGAAATTGACGGAATAAATAATGCGTCATACAGATCTACCCAGTTGTTTGGAAACAGGGAATATCTGCTGAAATACATGTTGACAAAGAGACTTAACGTCCCAGCCGACAAACTGCGTTTTGAATATTTGACAGACGACGCTTCGCATATTTCGGCTATTGCCAACTATATCAGCCTGAAAATTGACGTTAAAGAATAATACTGTTTCAGAAAAACAGTATTACGGTTCATTGTTATTAATTTATAATTTACAGAGACGGACAATTATCCGTCTCTTGTAAATATATTTTCTGTCGAAGTCCATTTGTGCGCCCTGTCAGTCAATACGAAGAAATGATAATGTATGAAATTGATTTCAATTTAGCTTTCTCTTATGTCAAATCAATTACGGCTTTGTTCCGGTTTTAGTATATTTTTTTACATCAACTCCAAAATACCATTAAAAATAAAGTGATAATGGTTTAATGTTTTGTGGAGATGGCGGGAGTCGAACCCGCGTCCAAACAGGTAATCAAAATGTTTTCTACATGTTTATCTTTTTTTCGTCTGTCAGGATAAAATGGGAAAAAAAGCAATCGCTTTTATCCTTAGCCTTTAAATATTTCGCATACGTTTAAAGGCGTCGCGCATACTATCTTTTCTAAAAATGAAACCTCGAAATCAAAAGCCGAAAAGCAAACTTTTTGCGAGATTCTCGTCCTGCAAATTCCTTGATCTGCTGGATTAAGCCGTTTCACTTGGTGAAATCAGGCAGCGAGAGCATAGTTGTTATTGCCAGTTAAGGCTTGAGCTTTGGGATTAACGAGCCACCAACTCAACGCTCGACATGCTTGCACTTCAAGTTCCCCTGCTGTCAAAACCAGAACATCCCCATGTACTGTCTGAAACAGAAAAAAGTCTGCAAATATACGGATTTTTTTTATATTACAAGTTATTATACTGCAATTTTTCAACAAAATAAATGTAATAATCTGATTATCAATAATAAAAATTTCAATAAAAAACTCTCTCCATTCTTAACAGGTATGGAGCGAAGCGACACGGAGAACAGTTAATTTTTTGTAAATGAAACCTGAAACATTTGTTTAATGACTGATGTCTTCGCTAATGTCTCAAATTGACTGATTTTGCTCAGTTGGCAAACATGTTAACAGAAAACATTGCAACAGACCAAAATAAATCCCAGCAGTGAATCCATATCAACATATATGAAACCCTCTACGATGGTTTTTGTGTTTGCAGGGAGATGTATTCTCTATTGATATGATTGCCTGCGTGAAATTATAGAACGGTTTTTTTTACCGTGTCATATTTCTTTCATCTCAACTTGACGGTAATATTCTTTTTTTACACGAACAGTTTAGTTTTAAACGAATTTAGCGTATTAAAGTAAATATTTTTAACCATTTTTGCGGTATCGTCCCAGCTGAACGAATTGACTTCGTCGTATCCGCAGCGCGTTATCATTTTTTTAACTCCGTCGTAGTTAAGCAGTGCATGAATGGAATCGGCTAATGCGTCAACGTCCCAGAAATTAATTTTAATTGCATGTTTCAGTACTTCCGATACGCCGGACTGTTTTGAAATAATCACCGGAACGCCCGAACGCATCGCTTCCAAAGGCGAAATTCCAAACGGTTCGGAAACCGACGGCATAACGTAAACATCGCTGTAAGAGTACATTTTATTAACTTCGTCGCCTTTCAGAAATCCTGTAAAGTGAAATTTGCTTCCCATATTGAGTTTTGCTACACGTTTAACCATTCTGTTCATCATGTCGCCGCTGCCAGCCATTACAAATCGCACGTCGGGAATACGTTTCAGCACTTTGCTTGCTGCTTCGATGAAATATTCGGGACCTTTCTGAAAAGTTATGCGACCGAGAAACGTAACAATCCGTTCTTTAAGTTTGCGTTCAACCGATGTGGTTTTATAACCCGAAAAATCAACTGCGTTATGAACTGTAAAAACTTTCGATTCATCAATATTGTACTTTGAGATTACAATATTGCGCGTCAGGTTACTGACTGCCATAATTGCGTCGGCTTCCTCCATTCCTGTTTTTTCAAGGTCGTAAACAGTCTGATTTACCGATTCTCCACTGCGGTCAAATTCAGTTGCATGTACATGAATTACAAGCGGTTTGCCCGAAATTCGCTTTGCCGCTATTCCTGCCGGATAGGTAAGCCAGTCGTGCGCATGGATAATGTCGAACTGCTCCTGCTCGGCGATTGTTGCGGCGACCATCGCATATCGTGCAACCTCTTCCATCAGATTTGCGCCGTATTTTCCCGAAAACAGGTATTTCTCGCCCAGATGCGAAACAGTTGTCTTACTGCCAGCGCTTTCGGTTCGCAATTCCTGATATTCTTCAATACCGACGTATGGAAGTAACCCTGACGGAATTTTAAGAAAATCAACATTTTTCCAGTATTCGCTCTGAAAAACGTCGGGTTTTGCAGAAACATCGCTGGCGTTAATAATTTTTCCAATACTTTCATCTTCATCTCCGGAAGCTTTTGGCATAACAAATAATATTTCAATTCCTGCCTTAGCCAACCCTTTGGTTAAACCGTATGAAGCTGTTCCCAATCCTCCTGAAATATGCGGCGGGAACTCCCAACCAAACATTAAAGCCCTCATATATATATCAATAACATTTTTACGAACATTACAAAGATAATGAAAATAATTTAATAAAATTAACATTTTTTATAATTTTTTGTTTGATTTTCGCAAAATAATTATAACAATCTAATTTATAGATATATACGATTTTAAAAAAAATATTTTTTTTAGTATCAAAAAATATTACTATATTTACGCCCTGAAAAATTTTAAGAAATGAGGAAAATTGTATTTATAATTGTCTGCATTATTACGTTTGTTTCATGCGAAAGTGCAATAAAATTATCTGGAAATGAGACTGTTAAGGATTTAAATATTCTTGATAACAATGTTGAGGGTATCGCCGTTCAGGACGGATTTGAAGTGTATCTGACATGCAAAAACGAGCAGAATGTTAAAATTTTTGCAGACGAACAAATTATTTCCAGTGTAAAACACGAGACAAGAAATGGAATAATGTATTTTTATAAAGATTCCGGCGCTGAATTTCCCAACAGTGCATCTGTTAAAATTCAAATTTATACGGATTCTGTCAGTATTATAAAATCATTAAATTCAACGATTTATATAGTTGATACTCTCAAAACCGATTCGCTGGTTTTGGAATGTTTTAATTTAAGCCTTATAAAAGGAGAAATAGAGTGTCAGAAACTTGATGTAATAACAAACAGTTCAACCATATATCTGACAGGCAGCGCAGGAAATGCAGTTATGAATGTTTCTGGCGGAAGCGTGGTTGGCGTCGGAAAAGATAATCCTCAAAAATTATGGAACGGAATTAACACTGTAAATTCCAAACTCAATATTTCAGGAGGCAGTATTGTAAATATAAATATTGAAAACGAGCTTGAAATATATGCCCGCGAAAACAGTATCATGAACTATGCGACGGCAGGCGTTTTCCGAAGCGTGATTCTTGACGACGATTCTGAAATAATACTTCAAAAATAAACTAAATAAAGATGAAAATAAAATCCATACTTGGAATGGGTAATGCTTTGGTCGATATTCTGGCTGTAAGCAAAAACGATGGACTGCTCGAAAAATACAGATTTCCGAAAGGAAGTATGCAACTTGTCGATGAAGAGACAGCAAACAGTGTGTATGAGGAACTTAAACCGTTTAATCCTTCGACCGTAGCGGGAGGTTCTGCGGCAAATGCCACTGTCGGAATTTCGCGGCTGGGTTTGAAAACCGGTTTTTTCGGCAAAATAGGTAACGACGAACTCGGAAATTTTTACGAAAACGACCTCGAATGTTCAGGCGTTAAATCGCTGTTAATGAGAGAAAACAAAGGAACCGGACGTTCGATTGTAATAATAACTCCCGATTCGGAAAGAACTTTTGCCACATATCTTGGCGCAGCAATGGGACTGACGCCCGACGATATAAGTCCATCGCTGTTCGACGGGTACGATTGCGTTCATATTGAAGGCTATTTAATTCAGGATCATAACCTTATAGAAACGGCAATGAAACTTGCCAAGCAGGAAGGCAAAACTGTTTCATTAGACCTTGCAAGTTTTAATGTAGTGGAAGACAATCTTGATTTTCTTGTAAAAATTGTAAAAAACTATGCCGATATAGTGTTTGCAAATGAAGAAGAAGCCAAATCGTTTACAAAATGCGAACCGGAAAAGGCTTTGCATGTAATTGCGGAAATGTGCGACATTGCAGTTGTAAAAATTGGAGCGAAAGGCTCTATGGTAAAACAGAACGGCAAATATTTTCATATTCCGGCAGTTGCCGCGCAACCAGTAGATCTTACAGGAGCGGGCGATTTGTTTGCAGCAGGTTTTCTTTACGGTTTATCAGTTGAAAAAGATATTGAAACATGTGCAAAAATTGGTTCAATCTGTGCAAGTGAAATAATAAAAATTGTCGGTACAAAACTGTCTCCACAGGCGTGGGAAAATATTTGCAAAACTGTAATTGAAATATGATTTGAGAATAAATTTTTAATTCAGTCAGGACATGTCTCTGTCGTATGATTTTGGAAAACATGGGGAAAAACAGGCTATAGCTTTTTTACAGAAAGCAGGCTACAATATTCTTGAAAAAAACTGGAGATCAGGTCATAAAGAACTGGATATTATTGCTGAATATGATAATGAACTGCATATAATAGAAGTAAAAGCGCGGACGTCGGATTTGTGGCAAACTTCGACAGATGTTGTTGGAATTAAAAAACAAAAAAATATAATTGACGCAGCCGAAGAATATATTAAAAAGAAACAACTTGATTTACCGGTTGTGTTTGATATAATTTATATTCTTCAAAACAGCATTGAATTGATTACCAATGCTTTTACCGCAATGGATTTTGCCGGTCGAAGGTAATACATGGCTTCTTTTGTTCAAAATTGGAATATTGAGTTTTGCGTTTTCAAAATGCCGTCAAATAAATTCATAATTCAGATAAAAATACTAATTTTGCAACCGGATTTTAAATGAAATATAACAGTTAATTAATGTATTACAGAAAACACTTATCTTTTTATATTTGTATGGCGACTTTTATGTGCGCCATTCTGTTGACAGACAATGTACTTATGGGGCAAAGCCTGACGCATTTGTGGACAGGACTGCAAAACCGGCAACCTGCCGAAACGCTGCCTGTCGGCAAAGCATTATTCCAGATTCCAAACCGAAAACCAAAAGTTAAACAGATTGCACCTGTGCAGCCAGTATTTGTATATTCAGGCGAATGGATTATTGATTCGGGCTGGGAATTGGCTACAAATACGCAGCTTGTAGAAAACGGAGAATCGATTTTCAGTTCTGAATTTAATTCCGACGACTGGCTGAACGCAACCGTGCCGGGAACAGTGTTGACAACTCTGGTTGAGCAGGGCGTTTATCCAGACCCTTATTTTGGACTGAACAATATGGCAATACCCGACACGCTTTGCCGCATGGACTGGTGGTATCGAAATGTTTTTGAATGTCCGGCAAATACTGGCGAATATGTTTCGCTGCTTTTCAACGGCATAAACTATCGCGCTGAAATATTTTTGAACGGAAAAAAACTTGGCAATATCGAAGGCGCATTCATACGCGGAGAATTTGACGTGTCGTCGCTGATACGGAAAGACCGGCAAAATGTTCTGGCAGTTCATATTTTGCCGCCAAATAATCCGGGGATTCCACACGAACAGTCCATTGTTGCAGGACAGGGACTGAACGGCGGAGCGACAAGCATCGACGGACCGGCTTTTCTTGCCTCAATGGGCTGGGACTGGATTCCGGGAATCAGAGACAGAAATATCGGGATATGGCAAGATGTTCGGCTTAAAACAGGTAACGCCGTGAAAATTATCGACCCTCAGATTATCACTGCTTTGCCGGCGTTGCCCGATACTTCGCAGGCGACCATTGCCATTAACCTGAAATTGCAAAATCGCGCGAACAGACCGGTCGAAGGAAAACTGTCTGCTAAAATTGACGGTTTGCTGCTTGAAACGTCATACAGTCTGTCGGCAAAAGAAACAAAGACTGTATATCTTTCTGCCGAAAAATATCCGCAGCTGCTGCTGAAAAATCCGCGACTGTGGTGGCCCAACGGATACGGAAATCAGGAACTGTACACAATGGAAATTGGCGTTACCGACGGAAATTCTGCGTCGGATACAAAAAAACTGCGTTTCGGAATACGGGAAATGTCATACGAATTGATGGTTAACGACGCCGAAAAAGGAAACGTCCGTATTGCATATACTCCGACGCGGCTGATTAAAAACGGCAAACCGGTTTTCGATTACGATAAACGGACTGCTTTCGACAGGGAAACGCAATTACCTTCGTTGCAGGACGGCATACGGCTGGCGGATTTTGAACCGACGGTTTCCGACGACCCGATGGGTGCGTATCTGGTAATCCGCGTAAACGGCGTCCGCATTTTTTGTCGGGGCGGAAACTGGGGAATGGACGATGCAATGAAACGCTCGTCGCGCCAGCGTCTCGAACCTTATATGAAACTGCACAGGAATTTAAACTTCAATATTGTCAGAAACTGGACGGGCGAATCGACCGAAGAAGTTTTTTATGAGCTGTGCGACGAATACGGTATGCTTGTGTGGAACGATTTCTGGATAACAACCGACGACACTGTCGAACCGAACGATCATGCGCTGTTTATGCGCAATGCTGTTGACGTGGTGCGCCGTTTTCGCAATCATCCCTCAATTGCAGTCTGGTGTCCGCGCAACGAAGGCTTTGCTCCGAAAGGGTTGAGTAAACCGCTGACAAAAATGCTTGCCGAAGAAGACCCCACGCGGCATTATCACGGACAGTCGTGCAAACTGAACATGCCAAACAGCGGACCGTGGTCATACTTTGACGACCCGTCGCAATATTATACGCAAAAAGCCAGAGGATTCAACTCCGAAATGGGCTGTTATGCAATACCCGTTGCCGCCACTATCCGCAAATTCATCGCTCCCGAAGACCACTGGCCTTTAAACGACGTGTGGGCGTATCACGATTTGCACCATACATCGCAAAATTTCACCGGATTTATGGCGGCTGTCAACAGATACGGCGAAGCGAAAAATATGGAAGACTTTGTGCGCAAAGCCCAGTTCGTTACATACGACGCATGGCGCAGCATGTTGGAAGCATGGAACTCTAAGATGTGGAATACTGCGTCGGGACTGATTCTGTGGATGAGCCACCCCGCGTGGTACAGCATGATATGGCAAACTTATACGTGGGACTGTGAAACTCCGGGTTCTTACTTTGGCGCAAAAAAAGCCTGCGAACCATTGCATGTACAGATGAATCTGCCTGACAGAGACATTGCAATAGTCAATACCACCCGCAACGACGCGCGGCAGCTGACAGTCTCGCTCCGATGCTTCGACTTGATGGGAAAAGAACTCGAACGGCAAACGCGCGTAATAGACTGTCCTGCAAATTCTCTGACGCCAACAGAATTGAAAGTTAAAACCGAAGGAAAACCGGAGCTGTTTCTGCTGCGGCTGGAATTGAAAACAGCCAAAGGATTTTCCGTTTCGCTAAACGACTACTGGATTGCGGGCGACACATCGGCATATCTGCAATTCGACAAATTAAAATCGCCTGATTTACAGATTGTAAAACGACTTAAAGGCGACCGGCTGTCTGTTGAGTTACGCAACCGATCAACGTTCACAGCCGCCGGCATCAAACTGAGCGCCATCAATTCCGCTACGGGAGAAATTATTCTTCCGGCATATTTTTCCGACGGCTATATTAATCTGCTGCCCAACGAAAAAAGAACTGTCGAACTTTCGATAGACAAACAGTTTTTGAAAAACTGTATAATAGACTGGGATAAAACCGGAACTGGGGTTTCAAATTAAATAACGCGAAATAAATTAAGTATCACATTTTTCGATAAACCTTTCCCCATGCCATTCTCCAAAACAGAAGGGTAGGGGAGAGGTTTAAATTATTTATTTTAGAGTTTATGTAATTTTATTTGAGTATATATCTGGCTGAAAGCCAGAATTTTCATAACCGTATGTCGTTTGACATACGGACAAACATAATCCCAAATAACTGGCTGAAAGCCAGAACTTGCTATTTTCAGATC
>JAIROW010000256.1 GCA_031257315.1 Prevotellaceae bacterium | reverse complement strand
TGAAAGGACAAAATTTTCATAACCGCAGGCGAGCGATAGCGTTGCCTGCGGCTAAAAACGACAACAACTGACTGCCTGAAAGGCAGAACTCTATCGCAAAAGAATTAAAGTTTTGCCTTTCAGGCAATATGAGAACTATTATGCTACCGCATACCGGCTTCGCTTGTATGCGGTTATGAAAATTTAGCCTATTCGGGCTAAAATAACGTCTTCAACTCCCGATTCACATAATATACCTAAAAATAAATTTATTGCTTTCATGATATTTTTATTCTATCTCTAACAAAACTACTGATTTGGCGGGCAATGAAACAGTCAGTTTTGCGCCGGATAGTTTTGCGCCGGCAAAATCCTTTACCGATACGGTATTGGGCTGTTCAAATGTGTTGCAGTCATTGATTTTGGCGGAAGTCAGAACCTTTCCTGAAACTTTTTTTGCAGCAAAGCCGCGCAGTTCGGTTTCGATACTTTGCGCTTTGTTCGGGTCAATGTTTACTAATGTAACGTGAATCTTTCCTGAAGCGTCTTTGGAAGCCGAAACGCTAATAGCGTCTATTTCCTTATCATTCAATTTATATTTGGCGCAGGTTAAGGATAACGGCAACAGGGTAGCCTCCTGATGCGCTTTGTACAGATAATAGACCCAATACGTCGGCGTAAGCAACATTTTTTCTTTGTCGGTCAGGATAACGGCTTGCAACACGTTGACGGTTTGCGCTATGTTTGCCATTTTTACGCGATCGCAATGAGCGTTAAAAATATTCAAATTGATAGCGGCTAATATAGCATCGCGTAAGGAGTTTTGCTGATAAAGGAATCCAGGATTTGTACCGGGTTCGACATCAGTCCAGATGCCCCATTCATCAGTAATAAGTCCGACACGTTTCTGCGGATCGTATTTATCCATGATAATAGAATGTTTGGTTAACAACTCTTCCATCCGTAGCGTTCTATCTATTGTAGCAAAATATTCGTTTTCGTCGAATTGTGTGGCAGAGCCTTTTTTGCCCCAATTACCCGAAGGAAGCGTGTAGTAATGCAAAGATAGTCCTTGCATCCGGTAGCCGACATTTTTCATGACGGTTTCTGTCCAGTTGTAATCATTGTTGTTTGCGCCGCAGGCAATTTTGTACAGTTGGTTGCCGTCATAATTGCGACAGAACGTGGCGTAACGACGGTATTGGTCGGAATAGAAATCGGGCGTCATATTGCCGCCGCAGCCCCAGCTTTCGTTGCCCACGCCCCAAAATTTTACTTTCCATGCCTTGTCGCGACCATTTTGACGACGCAAATTTGCCATCGGACTTTCGCCGTCGAAAGTGATATATTCTACCCATTTCGACATCTCATCTACGCTACCGCTACCAAGATTGCCTGAAATATAAGGCTCGCAACCTAATTGTTCGCAAAGGTCGAGAAACTCATGCGTACCGAAGCTGTTATCTTCCGTCACGCCGCCCCAGTGCGTATTTATCATCTTTGGACGTTTGTCGCGGGGACCGATGCCGTCCATCCAATGATATTCGTCGGCAAAACAGCCGCCCGGCCAACGTAAGTTTGGTATTTGTATTTCTCTTAACGCCTTTACTATGTCGTTTCGGATGCCGCGCGTATTAGGAATCGACGAATTTTCGCCTACCCAATAACCCTCGTAGATGCAATGACCAAGATGTTCAGAAAAATGCCCGTAAATATGTTTACTGATAACCTCTTTGCCCAGATCGGCGTTAATGACTAATTTGTTTTGTGCAAACGCCGACAAATAAAAACCGGCAGTTACCAAAAAGAAAAAAGAAAATGTAATCCTTAAAATGCTTCTTTTAATCATGATAGTTATTTTTATTAATTAATGATTTTAATCTGTTTTTATTAGAGATTAAGTTAAATTAAATTCATACTGAATACGCAACCGACACTCATCGTTCCATGCTTTCTCTTCCTGCGTCAGTTTCACGCCTTTCGGCTTTTTGTACGGCTGCATAATGCTAACGCCAGCAGGACTGTAGCCCTGATAACCTGTCTCCTGATACAGCGTAAAATCGGACGGAATGTTGTATGCCATGTCTGCTATTGCCTTATCATGTATATGACCTGCAACAATTTGACTGACAAACAGTACCGTACAGCAGGCGGAGATAATAACCGCGTTTTTGACTGTATCGTGAACCAGCTCATGGCACTGTTTCTGTTCTATATCAAACGTATCGACATGCTGTTCCTGTAACGGATTCAGTTTCAGATATGAAAGTATAAACGCCAGCCTTTCGGCAATGCTTGGCAGTACTGCATTTTTATACATCACATAACTGCGAATACCATTCCTGCGTTTTCCATTCATCTTATATTCTTTAAGATATTCATTATGAGCATATTCAAAGTATGACAGCAGTTTATCGAATACTTCAACACTGCAACCTGTCATTGCCGTAAACCGTTTCGGGCTTTTTTGCCAATTTTCGTATTTCATGATGCAAAGGTAATATTTTTTTCTTTTCTCGCTCTCGTGCGCGTATTTTACGATTTTTATTTGACTTTTTCACTATTATACAAAGACTGGTAAAAATGTCTAAACTGCAAAGTCTTTATTTACAGACTTTACAGTTATTTTTGAAATCTTTTTGCGAATTTAAGGATTTTTCACTGCATGGAAAAGGCTGTTAAAAAAGGTCTGAAACTCTCCGTAGCCGGTACATCATACTGAACACACTACCATTCGGGCTAAAATAACGTTTTCAACCCTTGATTCGCATTATTTATAAATGCACTGTTCGCGACAGTTTTACATGTTCATTCTTTTTGTGCGTTTGAGTTGGAAAAAATGCGTATATTTGCAAAAATTTATTTTTGACAGACTTTTGTACGGGCAAAATTATATTTTCAGACTGAATAAATATCTGTTTTTTTTGATTGGATTTATAAATTATAAATATACAACAAACGATGAAAAAATGTATAAAATATTTCGAGCATTGCAGATATTGCATCAAAACGGTTAATTTACTTGCCGTTTTCACAGTTTTTTCCTTTTTTGCAAAATCTCAGACAGACAATTATTTACAAGGGTTTAAAACCAATTTAAAAAATCTGTCGTTTCACAGCGGCAACTGGACTTTTGCTGACGACGGACTGCACAGCAATCTGACGGCTCAGGGCGATGGATTTGCTTTTTCTGCCACCGTCGGCACAAATTTTGTATATGAAACAGACGTTGAGTTCAAAAACAGGAATGAATCGGCGGCGGCGCTGGTGTTCGGCTGCAACGGCGACACTGAGCGTAAAAACATGTATGTAGCCAATATCAACGCAGGCAGCGGCGTTGCCCGTCTGTTCAGGTTTCAGTATAATTCGCGCGAAACGGAAGCGCTTGATCTTGTGGACGCAAAAACCATTCCGCTCGCCGGCGACAACCGTTATCATCTTAGCGTAACGGTTATCGGACAACACATTGTTTATACGGTTAACGGCGTTGTGGCTGCAAATACTGCCGACCATACCGTCGCCGGAATACACGGACAAAACGACGCTTTTTCAGCCAACCGTCTTGGTCTGCTGACATGGAACGCCGACTGCGTATATCAAAATCTGTATGTTGCTGAAATTGACGAACATACTTCGCCACAATTAAACGCTCTCAGTCTGACGGCTGTAAACGGAACAATTGAACACAATATCCTGTATAATCCCAATCAATATACATATATTGCACACGCAGACGGTAAAACTTCGCAGGCGAAAGTCGTGTTCGCAAAGCCCGATGGCGCTGTTGCAGAATTGAAGAAAGGAGACATAATTTGCAATGACAATATCATTCCGTTAAATGAAGGGATTAATCATACAACTTTAACTTGCACAAACAAAAATGCAAAGGTTATTTATCAGTTAATAATTGTCAGACGCAGGAACGACCGCTATTACAGCGAACCGTATCGCGGACAGTATCATTTTTCGGTAAAGGAAGGCTGGGCAAACGACCCCAACGGTATGGTTTATTACAACGGCGAGTATCATCTGTTCCATCAGTTTTATTATGGAATTAACTGGGGACCAATGCACTGGGGACATTCTACAAGCCGCGACCTGATTCGCTGGAACGAACTGCCAGTCGCCTTTTATCCAGACGAATACGGAACCATGTTTTCCGGCTCGGCTGTGGTGGACGAAAACAATACTTCCGGCTTGTTTATCGACGCCGACGGCAAACGCTCTGAAACCGGCGGATTAGTGGCGATTATCACGGCGCACGGAAACGGAGAAAGAGTTGTTGCAGCTTACAGCAAAGACGGACGTAACTGGCAGAAATACAGAAATGTACTTATTGACTGGACGGAAGACCCGCTTTATCATCGCGATTTTCGCGACCCGAAAGTATTTCGCTTTCAAAACAAATGGTTTATGGTAATTGCCGGAGGTCCGCTACGGATTTATTCTTCCGACAATCTGCTTGACTGGCAGATTGAATCGACATACAAAGATTTGCATACCGAATGTCCCGATTTCTACCCGCTGCCCGTTGTCAACGGCAAGCCCGACGAGCGAAAATGGCTGCTGAGCCGTGGCGGACGATATTATAAAATCGGCGATTTCAGACCTGTTGACGGAAAATGGCATTTTATTCCCGACGCGCAGTATGTAGGCGGCGGAACGGAAAACGACGGCATTATGAACTTCGGACGCGACGCTTACGCCGAACAGACATATTACGCCGGCAGTTTTGATTTGCCGCAGCGAATAATCGAAATAAACTGGATGAACTTTCAGGCGCCAAAACTCGGCATCGAAAACGGAAACAATCTGTTCAACGGCAGTTTTACGCTGCAAAACGAACTCTCGCTGATGCGGAACGCCGACGGCAAATATCTGCTGCAACAGACGCCAATCGAAGAATATCGACAGTTGCGGGACACGAAAAAACGCATACAGTTAAAAAACCGGACGCTGAATAACGAAACAAGCAAACTGAACTTTTCGGGCGATTCATACGAAATTACAGCGGAATTTACTCTGCACGACGCGACGGAAGCAGGCTTCAACCTGCGCGTCGGCAACGGATACCATACCCGCGTCGGCTACAATGCCGCGAAAAACTGTTATTTTATCGACAGACGTAAAACAGGCGCAGCGCCGGACTATTATCTCGAACGCTATGAACAAACGGCGCTGCTGCCCGCCGTTGACGGAAAAATAAAACTGCGCATCTTTGTTGACCGTAATTCCGTCGAACTGTATGCCGACGATTACACGGTAACGGGAGCGGCGTTTATCTATCCACCGTCAGGCTGTAATGGAGTAGAAATATATTCCAGCGGTGGCGACGCCGCTGTCAGCGCAGAAATATATCCGATGAAAAGTATCTGGAAATAAAAGAAAATCAATGCGTTTGAAAAAATTAAACCGCTGTTTGTTTGTCATTGAAAAATAAACATTATATTTGCAGAATAAAAATTTTTTAAAATTAAAACAGGTTTTACCCATAATTAAGATAAAATTTATGAAAAGAAAACTCAGAATGGGAATGGTTGGTGGAGGCAATAATGCCTTTATAGGCGCAATCCACCGGAATGCAGCTTTTTTGGACAACCACATAGAACTGGTATGCGGCTGTTTCAGTACAAATCCTGAAATCTGTCTTGAATCGGGAAAATCGTATTATTTACCCGAAAGCAGAATATACAAATCGTATCAGGAAATGTTTGAACGCGAAGTTCAACTGCCCGAAAACGAGCGCATGGACTTTGTAAGCATCGTTACCCCTAATCTGCACCACTACGAACCGGCAATAATGGCTCTTGAACGCGGATTTCACGTGGTACTCGACAAACCGATGACTTACAGCCTCGAAGAAGCAAAAAAACTCAAAGCCAAAGTCGATGAAACCGGTCTGGTTCTGGCGCTTACGCACACTTATTCGGGCTATCCCGCAATCAAGGAAGCAAAAGTTCGGTGCGCAAGAGGCGATTTCGGGCAAATCCGAAAAGTGTATGTCGAATATCCGCAGGGATGGCTGTCAAAACGTATCGAACTGCAATCGGGCAACAACGCCGGCTGGCGCACCGACCCGAAACGCTCAGGCAAAGCCGGTGGAATGGGCGACATCGGAACGCACGCATGGCATCTTGCCGAATATGTTTCGGGATTGAAAGTTACCGAACTTTGCGCCGAAATCAAGGCTTTTGTTCCCGGACGACCAATTGACGACGACGGCGCAGCGTTGCTGAGATTCAACAACGGCGCAACAGGCGTTTTAATGGCGTCGCAGGTAGCTGCGGGAGAAGCAAACGCTCTGAAAATCCGCGTATATGGAGAAAATGGCGGTCTGGAATGGCATCAACAGGAACCAAACACCCTGACGCTTAAATGGGGCGACAGACTTGCCGAAACGCTTTCGATAGGAAGCAACGCTTTTATGAGCAAAGAAGCTCTGTTCTATACCCGCACTCCGGGAGGACACCCCGAAGGCTACATCGAAGCCTTCGCAAATATTTACCGCAACTTTGCACTGACTGTACAGGCAAAAATCGCCGGCGAACAGCCAAATCCTCAATGGCTTGATTTCCCCGACGTCAACGACGGACTTCGCGGAATGCAGTTTATCGAAACCGTTGTAAAATCGGGATACGAAAACAGCGTGAAATGGACAGAATGGGTTGAATAGAAGCGCCTTGAAAAGCGCTCAGATGACGCAGATTATACGGATTTGCGCAGATTTAAAAGAAGCATAATTATACAAATTATCAGAAAATAAAACCTGCGTTAATCCTGAAAATCTGCGTTATCTGTTTGCCGAATAACTGGCTTTCAGCCAGAATTTTCATAACCGTATGTCGTTTGACATACGGACAAACATAATCCCCAATAACTGGCTGAAAGCCAGAATTTGAATATTTTCTGCTCCACAGGGTTCTGCCTTTACAGGCAGCGTTATCGTCTCACTGTTTCTTCCGCCGGTCAACCACCGGCGGTTATGAAAATTATGGCTTTCAGCCAGATATATGC
>JAIROW010000202.1 GCA_031257315.1 Prevotellaceae bacterium | reverse complement strand
AAGTTGGCAAGGTTGGCTGTTATTTGCACGGCGATGGTTTGGCAAGAGTAATTCACAGCGATGGACTGGGTAATTTTTTGCAAACAAAAGAATATCAGGGATTTTTGCAAAAAACCGATAAAGATTTTCCGCAGGAAAACAGGCAATTTGATATTTTGGTTTCAAATCCGCCCTATTCTGTTTCGGCATTTAAAAATAATGCAAGCAAATTTTATGGCAAAAACGATTTTGAACTTTATGAAAATCTGACAGATAACAGTTCCGAAATAGAATGTCTGTTTGTGGAGCGCACAAAACAACTGCTCAAAGACGGCGGCGTGGCGGGCGTGATTTTGCCGAAATCTATTTTAGAAAAAGGAGGAATTTACACCAAAGCCCGCGAAATAATTTTGCAAAACTTTGAAATTGTAGCGATTACAGAGTTGGGCAGCAATACTTTTATGGCGACAGGCACAAATACGGTCGTGCTGTTTTTGCGGCGCAGAAATAATTATGACAGCATTAATTTGAAAAAATCTATTGACAGTTTTTTTGAGAATTATCAAAATGTTACGCTTAACGGAACAGAAAAACCGTTTAGCAAATATGTTGCTTATGTTTGGGAAAATATCAGTTTCGACGATTATATTACATTGCTTAAAAAAGAGCCAAACAAAACCGTAGAAAATCACGATATTTATAAAGAATATCGCAGAAAAATAAAAGCCAAAACCGAAAAAGATTTTTGGAACACGCTGATTGAAACCGAAAAGGAAAAACTTTTATATTTTATTTTGGCTTACCCGCAAAAAGTGGTTTTGGTTAAAACAGGCGAGAAAGATGAAGAAAAACATTTTTTAGGTTATAAATTTAGCGATAGAAGGGAAACACAAGGTATTTTTCCAATGCAAACAGGGAAAACAATAGACGAATGTACACAGTTATTTGATGCTGAACGATTTGATAATCCCGAAAAAGCAAGTACTTACATTTATAAGGCATTTGCAGGTAATTATGATTTGACAATTAATGAAAACTTGCGGAATAATGTAACCTGTCATAATTTGATACAGTTATTTACCTTTAATAATGCAGATTTTGAAAAAGACATATCTTTAACATTCAAAGAACGTATCGAATATATATCAAAATGGAACAAAAAACGATTACGCGATATTTTTATAAAAATTGAAAGCGGCAAACGTCCCAAAGGAGGTGTTGCACAATATCGTTCAGGCGTTCCAAGTTTAGGGGGAGAACATATTGGCATAGACGGGAAAATGAATTATGCAAAAATGAAATTTGTTCCCGAAGAATATTTTAATTCTGCTCAACAGGGACTTTTGGAAGATTTTGATATTTTATTGTGTAAAGATGGAGCTTTAACCGGAAAGGTTGCGTTATTCAAAAAGTCAGAATTTCCATTTAATAAAGGAATGATAAATGAACACGTTTTTGCCTTAAAAACAGACAATGATGTTTTACAAAAATATGTTTTCTATGTGCTTTATTCTTTACAGGGACAAAAGTTACTTCGAGCAAATGTAACAGGAACGGCGCAGGGCGGTTTAAACAGAAATAATTTAGAGAATATTCAGATTCCTCTACCCCTGAAAGAAATACAGGAAAAAATAGTTTTTGAAATTGAAACATTGGAAGAAAAAGCAAAAACAGTTGTCATCACCGATTTTGACGGCGAAATAGAAAAAATCTTGAAAAAATATTTGCAATGAAAACAACGATGGAAGAAAAAATAAAACGAGCAATAGCAACGCACAAACTTAACCTTGAAATATTAGGCGAAAGAAAGTGGTATAACTATTTTATTCGTGTAACAGAATTGGTTTGGAAAAGAAATTTTTATGACGGTTATAAAGTAGAAGTATATAACGAAAAATGTGGTAATCATTTAGAAACCGTACACTTCCCCCGCTTTTCGAGCAGCAGCGCGTCGTTTCCAAAATTGAAACGATTGAAGCGGAAATAGCCGAAGCGCAGAAAGTAATTGACAGTATGCCTGCGCTGAAAAATGAAGTATTGAAAAAGTATTTATAATACAATAAAATGAATTAGAATAATATAAGAGATATAAATTATGTCGAAAAATTTTTACTGCCTGTTTTTTGCGGCGTCGATAATGTTTGCCGCCTGTAATTCGGAAAAACCGGACATCTATGATTTGCGTTGCGAATACCTTGTTGACCCGCTTGGAATTGACGTGGAAACGCCGCGTTTCAGCTGGAAACTGTCTGGATATAAAACATACAAAGCTCTGACACAGAGAGATTATCGTATTATGATTGCAACTTCGCCGGAAAAACTCGAAACCGGTAAAGCCGACGTATGGGACAGCAAAACGGTTGCCTCCGACCAGTCGCATCTGATTCCATTTGGCGGTAACAGCCTGAAATCAGGAAAAGAATATTTCTGGCAGGTCAAAGTTTCCGTAACAGGCTCGTCGGGAATTGTGTTTGAAATTCGCAGCAAAACGGCGCGTTTCGTAACGGGACTTTTTAATCGTGCAGACTGGAAGGGCGATTGGATTCGGCATCCTGATGCAACGTCTGAAAAACATATCTGGTTTCGCAAAAATTTTACGCTCGACAGCCAGCTGTCTTCTGCTTTTGTGTATCTTGCTTCGATGGGCAATCATGAACTGTATGTCAACGGTAAAAAAGTTGACGACAGGGTTATGGCTCCGGCAATATCGCGGCTCGACAGACGCGCCCTGTACGTAACTTACGATATTGCAGAACTGTTACAGAAAGGAAAAAACACTGTTGCAGTCTGGTATGCAGCCGGCTGGACGCGCAACGACTATTTTACACACTTCACAAACCAGTGTTTTCTGCTGCAAATGAACGGTATAACTGCAAAAAACGAAGACTTTGAACTCTATTCTGACCGGACATGGAAATGCGCCGAAAGTTACAGTCGAAATACCGGTTATTACCGTTTTATGGATATGGGCGGCGAAGAAGTTGACGGAAGAAATTATACACAGAAATGGAACACTGTCGGTTTCGACGACAGCAACTGGAAAAACGCAGTTGGAACTCAACCGTTGAAAAATAACGGAGAACCTGTACTTTCCGCTCAAATGACCGACCCGACAGCAGTTATTGAAACCATTCCGGTCGAAAGTTTTTCAGATACTGTTCCCGACGTCCGGCGTGCCGATATGGGTAAAAGTTTCACAGGTTTCCTTGCCGCCTCGTTCAAGGGGCTGAAAACCGGCGATACAGTTATTATACAAATATCGAACAGAAAAGACGTTATCGAAGAGCATCGGCAAATTCATTACTACATTGCCAGAGGCGAGGACGGCGAAACGTTCTCGAACCGTTTTAACTATTTTGCAGGACGCTACATCGCCTTTTCCGGCTTGAAAAATAATGCAGAACTGCTTGATGTTACCGGATACGCAATAACAAGCGCCGCAAAACGGGCAGGATATTTTGAATGTTCCAGCGAAATGTTGAACAGTATTCACGAAATGGATCGCTGGACATACGAAATGTGCCATACCGAAGGCGTCGTAGTCGATTGCCCGAACCGCGAACGTCTGGGGTACGGAATGGAAGGAGGCTATCAAACCACATGGGGACTGGGCTTGCCGTGTTTTCTGTCCGCGCCGTACTATATAAAAAATATCCGCGACTGGAGCGACGTTCAAAAAGACGACGGCAAAATGAACTACGTAGCCCCGCATATAAGCGACATGTGGGGAAACAGTATGGCTGGAGCAGCGTCAATGAACATCGCTTTCGAACTTTACTCCGTTTACGGAGACAAACGTCCGCTCGAAACAGCCCGCGAAACAGGACGACGCTGGCTCGATTTCCTTTTCCAGTATTTGGACGGCGACGGTCTGCTGACTGATTATGACGGCAGACACGGATATTTTCTTGGAGAATGGCTTATGCCAAAGCATATTCAGGAGTTTAATACGGAAGACAAAGCCATATTTTTCAACAACTGTTCGTTTGCCATGACGCTGGATTTGTATATCCGTATTTCGGAAATACTTGGAAAAACCGGCGAAACAGCTACTTACCGCGAAAAACTGCAAACCGTCCGCAACAGCCTTCACCGCAAATACTACAATCCGGAAGTCGGCAGCTACCTTGACGGCGATCAGGTTCGCACAGCCTTTGCGCTGTATGTAGGTATATTCCCCGACGAACTTCAATCAGCCGCGCTGGAACATCTTGAAAATGACCTTGTTGGCGAACACCCGTACTTCAATATTGGCAGTTTTTCGCGCTATCCATACTGGCATGTCCTGCTCGCCAGTCCGCAGTTTTCCGACATTATCTGCAATATTTTATTGAAAACAGAATATCCGGGCTACGGCTATTTCTTTTCAAAAGGCGAAACAACGTTTCCCGAAACATGGGAAATCGACGAGGACAGAAACAGCGCAAACATTCACACCGGCAATACGGGCATTTCGGCATGGTTTATCAAGAGCCTCGCAGGTATCGAACCTGAAACGTCGGGTTACCGTACAGTCAGCATAAAACCGCACGTTGTACAGAAACTTGATTACGCAAAAGCGGGCGTTGAAACCCCCTACGGGCTGGTCGAAAGCAGCTGGCGCAAAGAAGGCGCAAAAACAGTTTACGAATTTTCGATACCGGCAGGCTGTTCCGACGCAAACATCAGCATCGCCGGAACGCTGGAACATTTGACGGCAAACGGACGCAAAATATCAAGAGCAAAGGGAATAAACAAAATTCAGTATCGCGACGGCTACATACTGCTTAACGTCGCATCGGGAAAACACAGGTTTGAAACTACTGTGCTTTGATGCGATTTTTATCAGGATTTTCAGGACGCGGCAAATTTTTGAGAATTTTGTGTGCTGCACTGTCGGTTTGTTTTATTGATTGCAGTAGAAATAAATCTGTAAATGGAATTGCAGTATCTGAATTGCTAATTGTTGTTTCCAGTGAGCAGCATATAAATTACTGTAAATTATTAAAAAAAGCGACAAATGGCGATGTCGGCTCTATAAAACAGTTATCATTGTTAGAATTTTATGACGGCGTTGGCTATGAACACGGTTCTGTTATTGTTGGTTTGATAGAAATTATCGGAGAAGACAAATTCATTAAATCGCTTGAAACAGTAACTGAAAAGCAAAAACAGGTTATGGAAAGGTATATTGCAGCAGGTTTGGAGTATGGAAAGAATCCAAACCTGCAAGCCCCGACAATTAAAGAGGCATTTCCTGCAATATACACTTTCTTAACGGTTTATTGATTTTGCCGGCAGGGTAGGGGGCAGGCTGTAATTGTAATCCGTACATTGCAAAACGGGTGCAAATCAAATTGTTACAACCAGCCTGAAAGAGAGCGGTTTTTTCATAATCGAAAAAAAGATTTAACTTTACGGTAATGAAAATGTATAAATAATGCGAATCAAGGGTTGCAAACGTTATTTTAGCCCGAATGGGCTTAATTTTCATAACCGCATACAAGCGAAGCGCGGTATGCGGTAGCACAATCGTTCTCATCATTGCCTGAAAGGCAAAACTTGAATTTTTTTGCGATAGAGTTCTGCCTTTCAGGCAGTCTATTGTTGTCGTTTTAGCCGCAGGCAACGCTATCGCTCGCCTGCGGTTATGAAAATTTTGTCCTTTCAGGACATTTTTGCTTCTGATTCGCATAATTAATATCTAAACTTTAAATTCTAATTTTTTAGCCCGAATGGGCTTAATTTTCATAACCGCATACAAGCGAAGCGCAGTATGCGGTAACACAATCGTTCTCATCATTGCCTGAAAGGCAAAACTTTAATGCTTTTGCGATAGAGTTCTGCCTTTCAGACAGTCTGTTGTTGTCGTTTTAAGCCGCAGGCAACGCTATCGCTCGCCTGCGGTTATGAAAATTTTGTCC
>JAIROW010000200.1 GCA_031257315.1 Prevotellaceae bacterium | reverse complement strand
GCTCTGTAAATGGCGCCAACTCTGTCTTCAACGGGAACATCATCATTTGTCTTTTCAATAAGCATGTTTGCAGAACTGATAACCTTGTATGATTGACGCCATAGTTGAAGAATACGATTGTCGTTTGCATCAAACGTAAAATTGCCGAAAACGTCGTATGGCTGTGGCAGCGACGCCTGATGCGTAATGGCAGCGTCTATCAGGTACGATTCTCTCAGCATTTCTGTAAACTCTTCTTCTAAGGCTTGCAGGATAAGGCTATATGGAATTTCTTCCTCTATTAAAAAGTCGTAGGGAGCGATATATGTCTTAACCTGCATTTTAGATTCGTTCTCGTTTGCATCTACGTGCAAAGATACAAGTTCGTCATACACTTTGTCGTTATCATTAATAATTCCATCGCCGTTTATGTCCGCGAATTTCAAATTGCCGGGCTTTGCGTCGCTCTGCATTGGAGAATTGTCGATTTCTTCCTGCGACGTGAAAATTCCGGCTATCACAAATCCTTGCCTGCTAACGTTTTGTACTCTCTTGCCTTCATTGCTCCATAGAACTCGGTAAACATAGTCGCCCGGCTCAAATTCAAAGGCAACGCGCCCATTCTCGTCGGTTGAGTAATCTTCAACCGGATCGTCATCTGAACTTTTATACACACTGATATGCGCACCTTCCGCCACGATATAGGGAATGTTGTTTTCGGGCGACCACTGCGCGTTGCAGGCATAGACTTCAAATTCGACAATTCGTTTTGTAACCGGCTTTGTGCCATCTTTTTTCGTAGCCTTTTGCGTAACGCTGATTGTAATATCCGTACCGTTACACGAGATGGTAATTACTGCCGCGCGGTCTGCGCCTGTGGTGTTCGGCACAAGCGAAATGGAGATTGTGTAGCTGCCAGCCTTGTCGCCGCTTTCGGGTGTAATAGAAATCCATGCCGGAGCATCGGCAGTAACACGCATTTGCGGCGATTTTGCGGCGGCAGATTTTTCCGAAATGCTGGAAGTCCATGCGCCTGTGGTTACAACAGTAACGCCCTCAGCGCCTTGCAATTCGTCTGCAAACACTTCCTGCGTTAATGACTTGCTGTCGGCAACGGTAATTGCCTTCTGTGTTTTTTCTGCGGGGTCTTTTTCGCAACCCGCAAACATTGTTGCCGCTATGAGCAACATACTGAAAATGATATTTTTTCCTTTCATTTTAGTGAAAAATTAATTATTAATGATTTAGTTGATAAATTCCAAAACCAAAATGACTTGCCCCGACACTGCTGACAGAACAAGTTATTTATATTTTGAGTATATTCTCTCTCTCTCTCTCTCTCTATATATATATATATATATATAGTATAAAAATTAAACTGTATATACAATCCGTATTCAACCTGTCAAAAGATACGGCTGTTGATAGTTTTCTTGCGGTATGTTCCAAATTTCTATACACAGTTTATACAATTAATTCTTAATTCGTTTCGTATATTTAAATTAAAATATAAAGGTGCAAAGATAAATAATATTTTTCAAATAATGTTCAAGAAATTATACCTGAAGATATGTTTTTTTTAGATAGCGTGTAATAAAACAGTGTTAAACAGGAGGTTTGAGGGTTAAAAAAATTACAGTATCGTCTCACTGTTTCTTCCGCCGGTCAACGACCGGCGGTTATGTAAATTATGGCTTTCAGCCATATATATGCTTTCCAATAGCATATTTAAATTTACATAAACTCTATTATCCATTATCAATTGTCAATTGTCAATTATCAATTTTTGTATTACCTTTGTTCCATTGTTATAGACATGTTTTAATTATATTTTAACAGCTTAATTCACTAATACAGAATGAAAAAGTTTTTTATTATTGCATTACTTGCTTACGCATTTACATCGTGTTCGGACAAATTTGCGTTCCGAAACCCCAATCTTCCGGTAGAAAAACGTGTGGAAGATTTGTTAAAACGTCTTACGCTTGAAGAAAAAGTAGGACAGATGATGAACAGTACGCCTGCGATTGAGAGGCTCGGTATTCCGCCCTACGACTGGTGGAACGAAGCGTTGCACGGCGTTGCCCGCGCCGAACTTGCAACGGTCTTTCCACAGGCAATTGCCATGGCGGCGACTTTTGACGACGAAGCTCTGCTGAAAACCTTTACCATGGTCAGCGACGAGGCTCGCGCAAAATATCACAGATATTCGGCAAACAAAGATTATTCGCGCTACAAAGGGCTGACTTTCTGGACGCCGAACATCAACATATTCCGCGACCCGCGATGGGGACGCGGAATGGAAACCTACGGCGAAGACCCCTATCTGACAGGACGTATGGGCGTTGCCGTTGTAAAAGGATTGCAGGGCGACGACCCGAAATATTTCAAATCGCACGCCTGCGCAAAACACTATGCCGTACACAGCGGACCGGAATGGAACCGCCACGAATTTGACGCAAAAGTTTCGCCGCGCGATTTGTGGACTACCTATCTGCCTGCATTTGAAGACCTCGTTGTCGAAGGCAACGTTCAAGAAGTCATGTGCGCATACAACCGTTTTGAGGGAAAACCGTGCTGCGGAAGCGACAAACTGCTGACCGATATTCTGCGCAACAAATGGGGTTATAAAGCCATTATACTTACAGACTGCGGAGCTATCGACGATTTCTGGGCAAAAGGTCGCCACGAAACCCACAGCGACGCAGCCTCTGCCTCTGCCGACGCCGTGAGAAACGGAACCGACCTCGAATGTGGAGGCAGCTACAAAAGCCTGCTGAAAGCGGTTCAGGACGGTTTGGTAAAAGAATCGGAACTTGACGTTTCACTGCGCCGGCTGCTTCGTGGACGTTTTGAACTGGGAATGTTTGACCCCGACAGCCGCGTAAAGTATTCGCAAATACCGTACAGCGTCGTTTCGAGCCGCGAACACGTTGCTCAGGCGCTGGAAATGGCTCGCAAAAGCATAGTGCTGCTCCAAAACAAAAACAACATTCTCCCGTTGAGCAAAGATATTAAGAAAATAGCGGTAGTAGGACCAAACAGCGCCGACTCGACCATGCTGTGGGCTAACTACAACGGTTTCCCCTCGAAAACCGTTACTATTCTGCAAGGAATAAAAAATAAACTTCCAAATACGGAAGTCGTTTACGAACAGGGTTGCAACCATACCGACGATTTTGTGTATGTCAATCTGAACAGCTGCGTTTACGCATCGAATCAGCAGGGGTATGACATCGAGTTTTTCAAAAATAAAGAACTTGAAGGCGAGCCTGTATATAAAGGACATACGCCAAACATAGACTACGAATCGGGCGGCGGAACACAGTTTGCAGAAAATGTGCCGGCAAAACATTTCTCGGCACGTATTAACTGCGAATTTATTGCGCCCTCGTCAGGAGAAATGGTTTTGACCGGACAGTTCGACGACGGTCATCGCATCTATCTCGACGACGTTATTGTTTCTGATTACTGGAAAGAAACATCAACCGTAACTGCAAACCATGTCTTTAAAGCCGAAAGAGGCAGAAAATACCGTATCAAAGTAGAATATTTTCAAGGCGAAGGCGACGCCAACCTGCATTTCAGCGTCGGTAAACGCGAAGAAATTCAGGGAAGCAGCGTTGTTGCCAAAGTAAGAGACGCCGACGTAATTATTTTCGCAGGCGGCATATCGCCGCGTCTCGAAGGCGAAGAAATGAGCGTCAAAATCGACGGATTTAAAAACGGCGACCGTACAGACGTCGAAATCCCCGCCATACAGCGCAAACTTGTTCAGGCTCTGAAAAATACCGGCAAACCCGTAATATATGTTTTATGTACCGGCAGCGCCATTGCCCTGAACTGGGAAAACGAAAATCTTGACGCCGTTATCAACGCATGGTACGGCGGACAGGAAGCCGGAACTGCCGTAGCCGACGTGCTTTTCGGAGATTATAATCCGGCTGGACGTTTGCCCGTTACATTCTACAAATCGGCTGACCAATTGCCCGATTTTCTCGATTATGGCATGAAAGGACGCACATACCGCTATATGACCGAAGAACCTCTGTATCCTTTCGGTTACGGTTTGAGCTATACGACTTTTGAGTATAAAAATGCGCAGCTGCTGAAAAGCAAAATCAGCAAAAACGAACCGGCAACGCTGGTATTCGACATCGTTAATACCGGAACGCTGGACGGCGACGAAGTCGCACAGGTCTATATCAGTAATCCGAACGATCCGGAAGCGCCGATTAAGGCTTTGAAAGCGTTCAAACGTGTGAATGTCAAAGCCGGAACAGGCAAACAGGTCAGCATAGACCTCCCGTCGAAATCGTTTTATTCGTTCAACGACAAAACCCAGTCAATGGAAATACGTCCGGGAAAATACGGAATACTCTACGGCGGTTCGTCGAGCGATAAAGACCTTCAAAGTATAGAACTGACAATAGAATAAAAAAACTGTTTACGTGAGAATGTAAAAACTGTCAGGCTTTTGAAAAGCCTGTCTGAAATTTTCAACTGCAAAGAGGCTGTCTGAAAAGCAGCCTCTTTTTAATGTACATTCGTACAGCCATAATTGCGTCCATACCTGAAAAGACTGTTATTTGAGCCACTTTTTATCTCGTTTCATCTTATTTTATAATTTTTATACATAAATTATGCGAATCAATGGTTGAAAACGTTATTTTAGCCCGAATGGGCTAAATTTTCATAACCGCATACAAGCGAAGCGCGGTTTGCGGTAGCACAATCGTTCTCATCTTTGCCTGTAAGGCAAAACTTTAATTCTTTTGCGATAGAGTTCTGCCTTTCAGGCAGTCTGTTGTTGTCGTTTTTAGCCGCAGGCAACGCTATCGCTCGCCTGCGGTTATGAAAATCAAGCCCATTCGGGCTAAAAGTCAGGGTG
>JAIROW010000178.1 GCA_031257315.1 Prevotellaceae bacterium | reverse complement strand
TAAAAGTTGAAGTAGTTCAAATAAAAGCATTATCTTTGTTAGAATTTTTAGCACGCAGATAACGCAGATTTTTAAGATTTTAGCAGATTTTTATTCATTATTTTATGTAATATTACATAACATATTACCTTTTTCATATTCCTTAATCTGCGTAAATCTTAAAAATCTGCGTTATCTGCGTTATCTGCGTGCTAAAAACTCCAATAAAAATAATGCTTTTAATTGAATTACTTCAACTTTTTGCACGCAGATAACGCAGATTTTTAAGATTTTCGCAGATTTTTATTCATTATTTTATGTTTGAACAATAACAGTAATACAATATTACATAACATATTACCTTTTTCATATTACTTAATCTGCGTAAATCTTAAAAATCTGCGTTATCTGCGTGCTAAAAACTCCAATAAAGATAATGCTTTTAATTGAATTACTTCAACTTTTAGCACGCAGATAACGCAGATTTATTGGATTTTCGCAGATTTTTATTCATTATTTTATGTTTGAACAATAACAGTAAGACAATATTACATAACATATTACTTAATCTGCGTAAATCTTAAAAATCTGCGTTATCTGCGTGCTAAAAACTCCAACAAGATTAGGTACGACTATTTTCCAGAAACCGAAAATCGACGAACTTTTCATAAAATATTCTCATGCTGTCTGTCACAATACCTGTTATTTTGTCAGAAACGAACAATCTCCATAGCTCAAAAATCTAAAATCATGATTTAAGGCGTAATCGTAAATATCTTTCCATTTATCGCCAATAAAAGCCGCAACCAGAAGAATAAGCGTGCTTTCGGGCTGATGAAAATTGGTTATCAGTCCCTTTACTGTTTTAAATTCATAACCCGGAACAATCATTATTTGCGTTGTTGCCTGAACGGTCTTGTCGCCGTTTTTGTCCATTTTGTTAAAAATTCTTTCAAATGCGTCTTTTACGGACATGTCGGTTTTAAATCTGTAAGCGTCCCACTGTTCTGTTTCGTAACATTCTCTTGTGTTGGCAGTTACGCCGAGCCAGTAAAGGCTTTCCAACATTCGCGCCGAAGTTGTTCCTACGGCAACAAGATTATCGCTTTTCAAATACAGCCGTTCAAGACCGGAACGGTTGATAATGAATGTTTCACGGTGCATTTTATGTTCGCTGGCAAATTCGCCTTTCATGGGTTTGAATGTTCCCGCGCCCACGTGCAAAGTTATTTCTTCAATCGAAATATTTTTCGATTGAAGCGCAGCCAAAACGCCGTCCGAGAAATGGAGTCCGGCGGTTGGAGCTGCAACCGAGCCTTCATGTTTTGAATATACGGTTTGATACGAAACTTCGTCAATTTTTTCCGAATTTCGTCCGAGATATGGCGGTATTGGAATTTCTCCGCAACAATCCAGTATAACCGAAAAACTTACCGGCGCGTCCCATTCAAAATCAACGAGAAATTCGTTGTTTAGTCTTGTTTTTCGAGCTGTAAGTTTATAAGCTATGTCTTTATATTTAAATTCTTTTTCAAGAGGTTCATCTTTCCAGCGTTTTGCATTTCCAACGGTGCAATTCCACGAACATTTTCCGACAGCAGATAATGCTGCGTCAAACAACCGAGGCGACGCTGGCGAGAGACAGAAAACTTCGATTCCGGCTCCGGAATTTTTCCGAAAGGCAATTCTTGCCCTTATAACTTTGGAATTGTTGAAAACCAGCGCCGTATCAGAAGTTAAAATATCGGGCAGTATGGTAAACGCATGTTCGGATATTTCGCCGTTTTGATACAATAAAAGTTTCGACCTGTCGCGAATATCAAGCGGATATTTTGCGATTTTATTGTCCGGCAAATCGTATCTGTAATCTTTTACAGATATTTTCGGGATATATTCCTGCATACATTATTTTTATATCAGTACTGCGTGAACGATTTGGAGACGAAACTCAACACTTCCGGCAGTTCCATTCGCCAGTAAGTCCACGTATGTCCGCCGTCTTTTACGCGATATTCGTGAGGAATATTTTTGCTTCTGAAAAGAATGTGCATCATGGCATTGTCTCTGAACAGAAAATCGTCGTCGCCGCAACTGACATACCATCGTACCTTTTTAAAAGCCTCCAGCTCCTTTTCCGAAGCGCTGTTTACGATACTGTCGATGTTGTGGCGTTTTTCATAGTCGGCAACCTGCATGGGCGAAGCCTTGTGTTCAGCCCGCAGCCATGCGCTTGTTGTTGCGCTCAACGGAGCGGCGGCGGCAAACATTTCAGGGTGATGCAGAGTGTAATAAATTGTTCCGCCGCCACCCATCGACAAGCCCGATATGGCTCTGTACCGTTTATCGCTCCTGACTCGATATGTCTTTTCGATGTGCGGGATCAGTTCGTTGAAGAAAAAATCCTCGAATGGATAACTTCCGTCGGGCAGGTTGAAATATCCGCGCGTCCTGGTATTTGCGTCTGGCATGATGATAATCATCTGGGCAGCATCGCCGTCGGCAATTGTTTTGTCGGCAATATGCTGTACCTGTCCGAACTGTACCCAGCCGGTATGGTCGTCGCCGCTTCCGTGCAGAAGATAAAGTACAGGATAGCTGCGGTCAGATTCATCGTATCCCGCAGGAAGATAGACCGAATAGTTGCGTTCCATTTTCAGGATTTCGCTTTTGATTTTGCGGGTTTCAAAAACCCTGCTTTTCTGTGCATTTGACATGAAACATGTCATGAGTAAAACTGTTAACAGTATATTTTTCATTTTTTTTTGATTTTTACTAATATTTCACACCCTGTAATCTGGGTAAAATCATGAAAAAAACATAAAAAAAGTAATCTATTTATTTGCATAAATCACTTAAATTCAGTAACTTTGCAAAGAATTTCAACATCGTTAATAACAATGCTACGAGACAAAGTTACAACAAATTTTTCAGAACTGCAAATCAAACAGACAAAGGTGCATAAATTTATAGCAGGGATACAGTTTTAAACTTGTACTCTCGCTGCTGATATTTATGGTATTAAATTCAAAAACTTTAACACTTTTTTCAAACAAACCATTAACTGCAACAATAAGATTAAGTAATACAGGTTGTAGTAGTTACCCCAAAAAAAAACAGATGAACATGTTTATTGATGACTTGAAAACACACTGAAATTTTAACATTTTTTAATTTTGCACATTAAAAAACAGTTCGTACCTTTGCAGTATTATAAATGTTGATTTGTATGACAATATTGATACTTGAAATTAAGAAAAATGAAAACAAAAAGTATAAATTTTACATTTTTTGCCGTACTGTTTATTTCTTGTATGCTGTAACAGCAGTAATAATAACATATTAACTTCACAAGCAAGGTATATTGTTGATATTGATAACGACGTTGAAGAACGGAACGAACTGTACTGCTCAACATTTATTAAGGGGGTAAGACCGATTCTGATAGAATATGAACTCAGGTGAAATTAATTGAAATGGAAACAGATTCCGACAGAAATAAACGGAACGGTAAAAAATAAAATTAAAATTTTTTAATTTTATGTATTAAAAAATAATACAGAAATTGATTGGTAATTAAATATAATTATAAGCAAATTTAAAGATATATGACAACAAGACGAGATTTTTTAAAGAAAGGAACATTGAGCCTTGCCGCAATGACGTTGTTAAACCAACAGTTGTTATACTCGGCAGCGCCAACAGACGCCTTTCCATCGCAGCGTCCGAAACCTGCCGACAGAAAATTTGTATCCAAAGCAGTCGAAGAAACGATTGCAAGAGTAAAGAAAAAAATCAGAGACCCAAAACTATCATGGCTGTTTGAAAACTGTTTTCCAAACACGCTGGACACTACCGTGCATTTCAAACTTGCTGACGGAAAGCCCGATACGTTTGTAATCACAGGCGACATACATGCCATGTGGCTGAGAGATTCAACCGCTCAGGTCTGGCCCTACCTCAGACTTTGCAGCGAAGACAGTCATTTAAAACAAATGATTGCCGGACTTGTTAACCGTCAAACATCGTGCATACTGATTGACCCGTATGCCAACGCTTTCAACGACGGACCCGGTAACAGCGAATGGCTGTCGGACTTTACCGACATGAAACCCGAACTGCACGAGCGCAAGTGGGAAATCGACTCGCTTTGTTACACTGTGCGCCTCGCCTACAATTACTGGAAAACGACAAACGACGCATCGATTTTCGACAACAAATGGAAAAAGGCTGCCGCACTGATTGTTAAAACGTTCAAAGAACAGCAACGAAAAGACGGTACTACTCCTTACAAATTCAGACGTAAAACCGACCGCGCTCTGGATACGCTTTCAAACGACGGTTTGGGTAGCCCTGTAAAACCTGTGGGTTTAATTGTTTCATCATTCAGACCTTCCGACGACGCTTCTCAGTACGGATTTCTTATACCTTCAAATCTGTTTGCAACAGTTTCGCTGAAACAGATTGCAGAAATTTCAACGTCGGTATATAAAGATTCTGTTTTCGCATCGGAATGTATAAATCTTGCCGACGAAGTGCGCAGCGCCGTAATGCAACACGCAGTTAAAAAACATCTTGATTACGGAGAAATTTATGCTTTTGAAGTTGACGGTTTCGGAAACGCGCTTTTTACCGACGACGCCAACGTCCCAAGTCTGCTTGCCCTGCCGTATATGGACAGCGTTCCAGACGACGACCCGATTTATCAAAACACGCGAAAATTTGTATGGAGCGAAGATAATCCATATTTTTTCAAAGGCTCGGCTGCCGAAGGGATTGGCGGACCGCACATTGGCTACGACATGATTTGGCACATGAGCATCATAATCAGAGCCATAACAAGCAAAAACACGGAAGAAATCATACAGTGTCTGAAAATGCTCCGCAATACGGACGCAAATACCGGCTTCATGCACGAATCGTTTCACAAAAACAATCCAAAACAGTTCACACGCAAATGGTTTGCATGGGTTAACACGCTGTTTGGAGAATTGATTTTGAAACTGGAAAAGGAAAATCTGTTAACAGAAATTGCAAACGTAAACTGGTAACTATCAATTCAGTATCCTGTAAAATTAATGGGCGATGTCTCAAAAAAACACCACCCGTAAAAGTCTCGCAGAGAATTCATGTTTATTATTGATATGGCGTCCCTGCGGGACTTCATAACCTAACTTTAATATGCTTACACAAATATTATTCCGAAAGCGCCAAACATTCACTCCTTATTCGCCACGCCGACCGCGAAAAATCCCGCATACGCAGGCGATTACAAAGACAGAATTGCTTGCGTAAAACTTCAAAGCGGGATTTTCAAACACATTGACACGAACGGAAAATTTATCAACAACAAAGAGTTTTCAGATTTAGGCATTTTCCACAAAAATTTGGCATAAAAATCACGTATTAATATTTTATTATTAACTTTGCCCCCAAAATTTGGTATGGATATGATTAAAATTACATTGCCCGACGGAACAGCTAAGGATTTTAAAAAAGGAACAACAGGGCTCGAAATAGCGCAAAGTATCAGTCAGCGGCTTGCCGACGAAGCGCTTGCTGTCGGAGTAAACGGTAAGGTGTGCGACCTTATGCGTCCAATTGACGAAGACGCAAATATTACTATATACAAATGGGAAAACGAAGAAGGTAAACGCACGTTCTGGCACTCGTCTTCGCACCTGATGGCTGCCGCTCTGGAAACGGTTTTCCCAGGAATCAAATTCGGCATCGGTCCAAGCATCGAACACGGATTTTATTATGACGTTGACGCCGGCGACAGGGTCGTTACAGAAGCTGATTTAAAAAAGATAGAGGATAAGATGATGGAACTTGCCCGTCAAAAACAGACCTTTGTACGCAGAGACGTAAGCAAGGACGAAGCGCTGAAAGTATATTCGACCAAAGGCGACGAATATAAAGTCGAACTGATTAGCGATTTGCAGGACGGAACAATTACGTTTTATACAAACGGCAATTTCACCGATTTGTGCCGCGGACCTCACCTGCCCGATACAGGACAGATTAAAGCCATTAAACTTACCGCAATTGCAGGCGCTTACTGGCGGGGCAACGAAAAAAACAAAATGATGACCCGCATATACGGAATAACTTTTCCGAAGAAAAAACTGCTCGACGAATACCTCGCCATGCTCGAAGAAGCAAAAAAACGCGACCACCGCAAAGTCGGAAAAGAACTCGAACTGTTCACCTTTTCTCAAAAGGTTGGACAGGGACTGCCGCTGTGGTTGCCCAAAGGTACGGCTCTGCGTGAGCGTCTCGAAACGTTTCTGCGCAAGCTGCAAAAAAAGAGCGGATATTTACAGGTCATGACCCCGCATATCGGTCAAAAAGAGCTTTATGTAACATCGGGACACTATGCAAAATACGGAGCCGATTCGTTTCAACCGATAAAAACGCCGCAGGAAGGCGAAGAATTTCTCCTCAAACCGATGAACTGTCCGCATCACTGCGAAATATACAAAAGCAAACTTCGCTCTTACAGAGATTTGCCTCTTCGACTGGCAGAATTTGGCACGGTTTACAGATATGAACAAAGCGGCGAATTGCACGGACTGACAAGAGTTCGCGGATTTACGCAGGACGACGCACACATCTTTTGCCGTCCCGACCAGCTGAAAGAAGAATTTTGCAAAGTTATAGACATTGTTCTTTACATATTCAAAATACTTAAATTTGAAGACTATACGGCGCAAATATCGCTGCGCGACCCTGAAAACCGCGAAAAATATATCGGAACGGACGAAAACTGGGAAAAAGCCGAACGCGCAATAATCGAAGCAGCCGAAGAAAAAGGTCTCGCAACAATTGTAGAAAAAGGCGAAGCAGCTTTCTACGGTCCCAAACTCGACTTTATGGTAAAGGACGCTATCGGCAGAAAATGGCAGCTCGGAACCATTCAGGTTGACTATAACCTGCCCGAACGCTTTGAACTCGAATATATTGGAGCAGACGACAAACGCCACCGTCCAGTAATGATTCACCGTGCGCCTTTCGGTTCAATGGAGCGTTTTGTTGCGGTACTTATCGAACACACCGGCGGCAAATTTCCAGTATGGCTGATTCCCGAACAGGCTGTTGTTCTGCCAGTAAGCGAAAAATATAACGAATATGCCCGCAAAGTTGCCGGCAGACTTGAAGACCGCGAAGTTCGCTGCACGGTGGACGACAGAAATGAAACTATCGGTAAACGTATCAGAGAAAACGAGTTGAAAAAAATTCCATATCTGCTTGTCGTCGGCGAAAAAGAAGAGCAGGCTGACACGCTTGCCGTCCGACGTCAGGGCGAAGGCGACAGAGGAACGCTGACTGTGGACGAATTTATTGATCTAATACAGTCGGAAGTAAAACGCGAAACAGATGATAATCAGTAAAACAAAACTGGCAGCGACGTAAAACGTATATTGCCATAATACACTTTCAACAACGTGATTATATCTTGATTTTTGAATGTAATGAATAATGTAGCGACTAACAGTACAGACAGTAAAACGGAGTTTGCCGGCGATGTTTTTACCGACGAAGAACGTCTTGTTTTGCAAAAATATTTTACTAACATCGACAAACCGGTGTTCGGCTTGATTAACATGTCCGAAGTTGTGAAAGGCGCTCTCTTTGCCCGATACAGCAGGTCGGGTAAATCGCTGAGACGGCTGTTTCTCGACGAATTTTATTCGGGCAATATCGAAACTGTCGCCAGCGAAAATATACAGAACGAAGGAATACGGCGGGCTTCGTCGCTTTACGATAAAATGATTCTTGATTTTGGCGACGATTCTGTCGCACAGCTTGGCGGCGCACATATTGCCTGCGAACAGGTCTCGAACATACTTACTAAAACCCTTGAAAAAGGACGGCTTGCAGCGTATCTCGAACAGAGTACCCGATATATTTACTACAACGAAAAGGTCAATGGAAAGTACCGGTACGTCGTACCGTCCGAAATACGGGGCAGCAGGTATGAATCGCTGTACTGCAATCACATAGATTCGCTGTTCGACACCTATACCGAAATTCTTAAAAAAATTGTTCCACTTCTGGAAGCAAAATATCCGGCATCTGCAAACATGTCGGAAAGAGCGTGGAAATCAACCATCAAGGCAAAAGCCTGCGATATAGTCAGAGGATTGCTCCCCGCCGCCACAAAGTCGAATCTGGGAATTTATGCAAACGGGCAGACTTTTGAATATCTGCTAATAAAAATGTATGCAAGCAAAAACCCCGAAACAGTCGAATACGCCGACATGATGCTCGCTGAACTGCGCAAAATTATCCCATCATTTCTCACGAGAGTCGATTTGGAAGACAGAGGCAGGCTGTGGAGCAAATATCTGGGCGACATTGCAGAAAATATGAACAAAGAATCGGCAAAACTGTTTGACGGCAACAACTGTTCTCCAAAACAGGAAATTAACGAAATACAGTTGACAGAATGGGACGGCAATGCTCTTGAACGGGTTTTACAGTCGATTTTGTTTGAATACTCATCAGAATCGGGTGAAACTGTCAAAAACAGACTTGTCGGAATGTCGGAAGCCGACAGGTTAAACATTCTGCTGAAATATTGTGGAGAAAGAGGCAACAGACGGCACAAACCGGGCAGAGCCTTTGAAAGCACAGGATACAGGTTTGAAATTCTGTCAGACTACGGCGCTTTCAGAGATTTGCAGCGACACCGAATGTTAACCGTTACATGGCAAAAACTCTCGCCAAACAACGGATACACAATTCCCGTTGAACTTGAAGAGTATCCCGACATAAAATCTCTCTACGAAAACGCGCTGATAAGATCAGCCGACATTTACGCCACTTTACAGACAAATTTCGGCGACGATACAGCCCAGTATGCCGTGCCTTTTTCATACCGTGTACGATACGAAATATCAATGAATTTGAGAGAAGCATTTCATCTTATCGAACTGCGATCGCAAAAACAGGGACATTATTCGTACCGTAAAATAGCTATCGAAATGTATAATCTGATAGCATGTAAGGCAGGACATAAATTCTTCGCAGACTGTATGAAATTCATCGACCCGAACTTCTATGATTTGGCAAGAGAAGACGCCGAACGGTTAAAAGATATTAAAGTTTAATGTATAAAATGCAAGGCTGTTTAAAAAACCATTTTAACGGCAGACCGAAAAGCAGAAATGAGTATGGAAAAGGCATATATATATATATCGCATATAACAATGTTGTATATAATAATGTATAAAAACGGATAAACAAGTAACAAAATGAAAGTAAAAATTATAAATAAATCGAACCATGAACTGCCGAAATATGCTACCGTCTGCTCGGCGGGAATGGATTTGCGGGCAAACATTACAGAACCCGTAACACTTAAACCGCTTGAACGTTTTCTTGCGCCGACGGGTCTGTTTATCGAGCTGCCGCAGGGATACGAAGCTCAAATCCGTCCCCGAAGCGGGCTGGCTGTGAAACACGGAATATCGCTGGTCAATTCGCCCGGAACAATTGACGCCGATTATCGTGGCGAAATAAAAATCATTATTATAAATCTGTCAAATACAGATTTTGAACTCCTGCCCGGAGAGAGAATTGCGCAGATGGTTATCGCGCGTTACGAACAGATTGAATGGGACGAAACCGCTTCGCTTTCAGAAACCGGCAGAGGCGCTGGCGGCTTCGGCTCGACAGGTACAAATTGACGGTTATTTATAAAAGTAGATTAATAATATGATATTTAAAAGTATCAAATCATTCAGGACATTAAACTTCTGTCTTTTATACAGTATAAATATGATATACACGCGGTTGTTAAATTACTGGTTTGCAGCTAATTGCTGCGACAACAAATTTATATAATTACTAAATTTTGAATATTATGGAAAAGAACAAACTGTTTAACGACGTTGTAGAAAGCGAATACAAATACGGTTTTTCTATTGATGTTGAAACCGACCTTATCGCAAAAGGATTAAACGAAGACATTGTTCGCGCCATTTCTCTGAAAAAGCAGGAGCCGGCGTGGTTGCTGGATTTCCGCCTCGACTCATTCCGTCGGTGGCAAAAAATGAAAACGCCCGACTGGGCGCACCTCAATATCCCCGAAATAGATTATCAGGACATTATATATTATGCCGCGCCAAAGCAGACCGTCAATGCAGACGGAGAAATTGACAGCGAAATGAAAGCCGCTTTCGACAGACTTGGCGTTCCGGTCGAAGAACAGAACATTCTTGCGGGCGTGTCGTCAAACATAGCGGTAGATGCTGTGGTTGACAGCGTTTCGGTTAAAACGACATTTCGCGATACGCTGGCTGAAAAAGGTATCATCTTTTGCTCGTTCAGCGAAGCGGTGAAAGAACACCCCGACCTTGTGCGAAAATATCTCGGCAGCGTTGTTCCATGTTCCGACAATTACTTTGCAGCCCTGAACTCGGCTGTGTTCAGCGACGGTTCATTTTGCTACATTCCGCGCGGCGTACACTGCCCGATGGAATTATCGACATATTTCCGCATCAACGCCGCCAATACCGGACAGTTTGAACGCACTCTTATTGTTGCAGAAGAAGATTCATACGTCAGCTATCTCGAAGGCTGCACCGCGCCGATACGCAAGCAAAACCAGCTGCACGCCGCAATTGTCGAAATTGTTGTAGAACAGAATGCCGAAGTCAAATATTCGACTGTGCAGAACTGGTTCCCCGGCGACAAAGAAGGCAAAGGCGGAGTATTCAACTTTGTTACCAAACGCGGCTTGTGCAACGGCAAAAACTCGAAACTCTCGTGGACGCAGGTCGAAACAGGCTCGGCTATAACATGGAAATATCCTTCCTGCATATTGAAGGGCGACAACAGTACCGGCGAATTTTACTCCGTTGCCATGACCGGCAACTTTCAGCAAGCCGATACCGGTACGAAAATGATACACATCGGCAAAAATACCAGAAGCCGGATTGTATCAAAAGGCATTTCGGCAGGAAACAGCAACAACAGCTATCGCGGACTGGTGAAAGTGCTGAAAAATGCCGACAACGCCCGCAATTTCTCGCAGTGCGACAGCCTTCTGCTCGGTAACAGATGCGGCGCTCACACTTTCCCGTACATCGAAACGGAAAACAGCGCAGCCATCGTCGAACACGAAGCCACAACGTCGAAAATTGCCGAAGACCAGCTGTTTTACTGCAATCAACGAGGACTGTCAACCGAAGCGGCAATAGCGTTAATTGTTAACGGATATGCCAGAGACGTTCTGAACAGACTGCCGATGGAATTTGCCGTCGAAGCGCGAAAACTTCTCGAAATGAACATCGAAGGCAGCGTAGGCTAATTTGACCGTTTTCAGTTGGCAGACGTCAATGTCGGCAGAAACAGCCGTCCAAACCACAACGGGAGCAAAATCAAATTTCAGACAATTGTATGCAGGGGTGCGATTTATCGCGCCCTTACAAATGGCGCAACATAATAAATATTAGAGTTTATGTAAATTTATTTTAGTATATACTGGCTGAAAGCCAGTATTTTCATAACCGTATGTCGTTTGACATACGGACAAACATAAGCCCAAATATCTGGCTGAAAGCCAGAACTTGATATTTTCTGATCCACAGGGTTCTGCCTTTACAGGCAGCGTTATCGTCTCACTGTTTCTTCCGCCGGTCGTTGACCGGCGGTTATGAAAATTCTGGCTTTCAGCCAGTATATACTCAAATAATTTTACATAAACGCTATTATCTAAATGTTAAATGACATAATTTTATTAACTGCATATTTATTTGTAAAATATCTGATACACACAGCAGTTATGCAAATGTTTGTAAAAAAATGCAAAAAATTATCAATTTCCGTGCAACGTTTTTCCGTATATGCGCGTCTTTATCACGCAAACGGAATTATGAAATGCAAAAATAACTGTATTACATTTGCTTGAGTATTTCATAATTGGAAAAATAGAAGGTTTTTTCAGACCTGATTTCGTTACAGCGCCGGAAGTTTGCCGGTTTGAAAATTACTGAAAAACTGTAGTGATTATGTTTTTGTATAACATTGTTGAAGAATGGTGAATTTTACGGATGTTGTCTGGTATGCCTTGCGCGTTACTTACGGAAGAGAACTTTTTTTTAAACATTATCTTGATTCCAATCAGGTCGAAAATTTTATACCGATGGAATACTGTATGATTGAAAAGGACGGGAAGAAAAAAAAACAGCTGTCTCCGGTAATTCGCAACCTTGTGTTCGTAAAAACATCGAAAAAGGTTATAGACGAATTTAAACCTTTGCTTGAAGCGAAATTCCCTGTACGGTATATAATCGACAGAACAAGAAACGTGCCGATTGTTGTTCCCGACGTCCAGATGCAGAATTTTATAGCGATTTCGAAGACATGCGACGAAAATCTTGTTTATCTCAAATCTTCGATAAATTTCAGCAAGGGAACAAAAGTGCGCATAAAAAGCGGTATTTTTGCCGGCGTCGAAGGCGAATTTTTGCGAATAAAGGGCGACCGAAGGGTTGTAGTCGCCATAAACGGGATAATGGCTGTGGCAACAGCTTTTGTTCACCCTTCGATGATTGAAAAAATTTAAGCCGGAGTTTCGGTTTTTATATATAAATTTGAATTTATTTTTACGATATTTTAACTGTACAATTAAATAAGGTAAACAAAAAGTATATGCATACAAAAAAAATTGTTTTAGGTCTTTTGCTGTCGATATTCTTTACAGGCGCTTTAAATGCGCAGATGTCAGACCAGCAGGTTATCGATTATGTTACCAAAGCCAATGCCAAAGGCGCTACAAAAGAAGAAATTGCAACGTATCTGGTAGGCAGGGGCGTTACTCAAAATCAGCTTGAAAGGATAAAACAGCAGCACGAATCAGGACAGTCGTCGCTGTCGGACGCATCAAAAAGCAGCGCCGCAATTCACCGCGACAGAGTCAATCCGGAAATGCCGGTCAATTCAGGCGATATGGACGAGCTGAGCGCCGAAATGACTCCTACGTCAAACAATGCGATGCAGATTTTCGGACATGAAATATTTAACTCGAAAAACCTGACATTTTCCCCAAGTACAAATATTCCAACTCCGGCAGAATACCGTCTGGGACCCGGAGACGAGGTTATAATCGACGTCTGGGGCGCTTCGCAGACATCGGTCAAGCAGGAAATTTCGCCCGAAGGCAATATTATGGTTGACCGTCTGGGTCCGCTTTATCTCAACGGAATGACCGTAAAGGACGCAAACGATTTTATACAGAAAAAATTTGCAAGCATATACTCTGCAATAGACGGCTCGTATTCAGAAATCAAACTTACTCTTGGACGGATACGAACCATACAGATTAATATAATGGGCGAAGCCTTGTCGCCGGGGACATATTCCCTGTCGTCGCTGTCGTCTGTTTTTCATGCGCTTTACATTGCAGGAGGCGTAAAACCCGAAGGTTCGCTCCGCAACATAAGACTCTCACGCAACGGAAAAATAATTCATACGCTTGACGTTTACAAATATATTTTTGAAGGAAAAATCGACAACATTCGCCTGTCGGACAACGACGTTGTTTCGGTGCCGCCGTATTCGGCGCTTGTAAACGTTTCGGGTTACGTCAAAAAACCGATGTATTACGAACTGACAGAGAATGAGACTATAAGCGATCTGATTCGATATGCGGGAGGTTTTACCGGCGACGCCTATACCGGCAACGTAAGAGTTACGCGAATATCGGGAGGCGGCAGAAATCAGATATTCACCGTGCGCGAAAACGAATACTCCACTTTTAAACTTACCGACAGGGACGTAATTACCATAAGCAACGGAATCGACCTGTACGAAAACCGCGTCGAAATTCGCGGAGCCGTTTACAGAAGCGGATATTACCAGACAGGTCAGAATATCAATACTGTAAAAGACCTTATCGAGGCTGCCGACGGGTTGCGCGGAGACGCTTTTATGAACCGCGCAGTGCTGACAAGAGAAAAGGAAGATTTTTCGGCAGAAATTCTGTCGATAGACGTTGAAAAAATAATGTCGGGAGCAGAAAACGTCGTACTGCGTAAAAACGATGTCCTTTATATCCCCTCGATAAGCGAATTGCAGGAATACGGAGATTTGATGATTTTCGGAGCTGTTGCAAGACCGAACAGCTACAAGTATGCCGACAATACTTCGCTCGAAGACCTCATTATACAGGCAGGAGGACTGTTGGAATCGGCTTCGTCCGTGAAAGTCGATATTTCGAGAAGAATTATTAACCAGAAAAGCACTGCGCCAACAAGCAGGCTTTCAGAAAATTTCACCGTTACAATAAAAGACGGGTATGTTATTGACAGTCCCGACGATAAAGGTTTTATTCTTAAACCATACGACCATGTTTACGTAAGACAGAGTCCGGGCTACAAAGAACAGAAAAATGTCAAGATTGAAGGCGAAGTAATGTTCCCGGGCGAATATTCTCTCAACAAGAAAACAGAACGTCTGTCGGACATAATCAAAAGAGCAAGCGGACTGACTCCCGACGCCTATCCGAAAGGGGCGCGACTGATACGCAAACGTTCAGACGAAGAGGCGTTCCGTGCAAAAACAGCTCTGAAAATGGCGCAGCAGGGCGGAAAAGATTCAATTGCACTCAATTCAATAGATTTGTCGCCCGAATACAGCGTCGGCATCGAACTTGACAAAGCCGTTACTCGTCCGGGTACCGACTATGACCTCGTTCTCAGAGAAGGCGACCGATTGATAATCCCAGAATATGAAAGCACAATAAAAATAGAAGGCGCCGTAATGTATCCCAATACCGTTATTTATCAGAAAGGCAAAACGCTTTCACACTACATTGATCAGGCTGGGGGATATGCCGACAACGCCAAAAAAAGCAAGGTTTTTGTAATTTATATGAACGGAACGGTGAGCAAAGCCAAAAAAACGGATTCCGACGTAATACAGCCCGGCTGCGAAATCATTGTTCCGGTAAAAGACCGTACCCGCAGACGCAGCGCTCAGGAAATAATCGGAATCGGCGCAAGTCTGTCTCCAATAGTAAGTATGATAAGCGTTATAGCGTTGATGTTAAAAAAATAAACAGTTAATAAAATTTTACAGCATAAAAAAGAACAGTATGGAAACATTCAATAATAATATGCCCAAACAGAACGGGGACGACAACGAACAGATAGATTTGAGAGCGATACTGCAAAAAATTAAAAAATACAAACGGTTTCTGATAAAAGCCGGAATTATCGGCTTTGTTGCCGGAATTGTGGTAGCGTTCAGTATCCCGAAAGAATATACGACAGAGGTAATTCTGGCGCAATCGACAGGCAGCTCTGGAAAAGGCGGACTCGGCGCCCTTGCTTCGATGGCGGGAATCGACCTGTTACAGCAGTCGGACGCAGAACTGTCGCCGGTACTGTATCCCGACATTTCGAGTTCGACCCCCTTTCTTAAAGGACTGTTCGACATCAGGCTCAAAGACGAAGAAGAGGAAATTGATACAACCGTTTACGACTATCTGCGCAACTGTCAGAAAACCCCCTGGTGGAGCTATGTGATGGGATTACCGTCAATAGTAACGGGCATGTTCCGTTCAACAGACAACGAAAAAATTACAGCCGTAAAAAACGATGCGTCGTCGTCGAGCGTAGTTGTTCTGTCAAAAGCCGAACGGGGAGTTATCGGAAGTCTCAAAAGCCGAATAGAAATTTCTGTGGACAAAAAAACCGGCGTTACCACTATCAGCGTTACCATGCAAAACCCCATAGTTTCGGCAACCATTGCCGACACTGTAATATCGTACATGCAGGACTACATAATCAGCTACCGCACGGCAAAGGCACAGAAAAATCTCGAATATATAGAAAAACTGTATAACGAAGCACAGGAAGAATATTTCAAGAAGCAACAGGCTTTTGCCAAAGCTTCGGACGAAAATATCAGCGTGGTTTCAGCAAAATACAGGATTGCTCTCACACGCTACGAAAACGAAATGAATCTTGCCTATGGCGTTTACAATCAGACGGCGCAGCAATTGCAGCTTGCGCGGATAAAGGTGCAGGACACAAAACCGGTATGCGTTATTATTCAGCCGGCAGTAGTGCCGAGTACGCCGGCAAAACCGAAAAAGAAAATTATCATGGCAGGGTTTATCTTTCTTGCTCTGGCAGGCGCCGGCGGCTGGATTTATCTGAAAGAAACGCTGTTGAACGACGGTAATAAAAAGGAAAATCAGTCGAACGACGAAGAATAATTCAGTTTTAAGTATCTGCATACATGCGACTGCCGGGACGTTACATTATTTTCATATCTTCGCTGTTTGTCATAGAAGACATTCTTTTGCTGAACGCTGCGTTTTTCTGTCTGCAATGTATTTCGAGTATTGAATACAGCGAAGTTTATCATCTGCTGCTGATAAATATCAATCTGGCTTATTTACTCAGCGTAGCGCTTACAAAGTTTGAAACCGATGCCAGAAGGCTGAAACTGCGCAACATTGTCCAGAACAATTTTTACAGAATACTGATAACAGCCGTCATACTGTTTTGCAGCGCATTTGCAGCAGGCATTGCCGACATGGTTTCGCGCATGTTTATTTTCAACTTTTTCGCGCTGCTGTTTGTACTGCTGAGCCTGCTGCACAGAGTTACACGCTATGTCTTAACATTTTCGATAGTAAAAACCAAGTCCAGAGCAATCATACTCGGAGCAGGTTTGGTCGGACGCAAAATCCACAGCGAACTGACTGCCAACGCCTATCATGGAGTTGAAATACTCGGCTTTTTCGACGACGTAAAACGAAACATCGAAGTGCTTGGAACTATCGACCAGGTAAGAGAATACGTCAAAAACAACAACGTTACAAGAATCTACTGCACCCTGCCGGTTTCGGCGCACCAGAAAATCATTGACGTCATCAATTTCGCCGAATGTAACGTAATAAGTTTCTACATCGTTCCGGCAGTCGGATATTATTACCAGGGCGAGCATGTAATTGTCGATTCCATCGGCGACATGCCCGTCTTCGGAATCAGAAGAGCGCCGCTCTCATACGAACACAACGCCGTTATAAAAAGAATATTCGATATTGTTATATCTTCGCTTTTTCTGATGACATTTTTCCTGCCAATTTATCTTATTCTTGCAATAATTATAAAGACCAGTTCTCCCGGACCTGTCTTTTTTGTTCAGAACCGTACAGGAAAAGGCGGAAAAACGTTCAAATGCTACAAATTCCGAAGTATGCGCTGCAACAAGGACGCTCATATCCGGCAGGCAACAGCCAACGACGACCGCAAAACCCGCGTGGGAAATTTTTTACGCAAAACAAACCTCGACGAACTCCCCCAGTTTATCAATGTTCTCAAAGGAGACATGTCTCTGGTCGGACCACGTCCGCACATGCTGCTTCACACCGAAGAATATTCGCGCATAGTTGACAAATACATGGTTCGCCACTTTATTAAACCGGGAATTACAGGATGGGCGCAAATCAACGGCTTCCGTGGCGAAACAAAAGAACTGTCCCTTATGGAAGGACGTATCAAAAAAGACATCTGGTATCTCGAAAACTGGTCGATACCTCTTGATATAGAAATTATTATAAGAACAGCTTTCCTGACGTTCAAAGGCGACAGAAAAGCCTACTGAAAAAGCGATTGCCGGCAACGACCACAAACTGTTCCGAATATGGCGTTTTAAACGCGCCAGACTGATTTTCGGACATTTACAAAATTGAACATCTAATTGCTGCCGATATTGAACTCCCGCAATATTGTCCAATTTTTTATTTTTCGTAAAATATTTTCCACCCTCATTTGTCTTCAATAATAAAACAGTTAATGTTTAATTGATTAAAAAAGATAAAAAAATGTTTTGGAAAAGAAAAGATTTAATTGCAAATGTTATTGAAGACAAATGCCAGAATTGCGAACACTGCATACGAATTTGCCGGCGGCGAGTGTTGATGACTTCGATGGTTAACGGAAAAATGGCAACCTTTGTCAACCGTCCCGACAAATGCACCGGCTGCGGAAAATGCGCAATGTTTTGCCCCGAAAAAGCTATTGAATTAATTGAAAGATACGCTTAATGTTAGAAAAATTAAGAATTAAAAATTATATGGAAAATAATCAGTCAACACAGGAACAAAAAGTTGAAAAACGTGCAGAATGTCCGTTTAAATCAGGGTTTGGAAAATTTTTTATCGTTCTGTTTCACGTTCTGTATTTTGTCGCGGTATTTGCGGCGCTGATATGGATTGTCGTACTGCTTTGGAACTGGCTTATGCCAGAAATTTTCGGACTGGCGACTGTCAGTTTCTGGCAGGCTCTGGGTTTGTTTGCGCTTTGTAAAATTCTGTTCGGCAAATTCGGCGGACACTGGCACGGAAGAGGACATCGGCATTTTCGCGAATTTGGCGAACATGTAAATCATTTAAACGAAAAATCAGGTTTTTTTCGCGAAAAATGGCGGCAAATGACGCCGGAAGAACGAAGAAAATTCTTTAAACACCGACATTTCGGACACGGTTTTTTTGACGGACAAAATACTGAAAACAAAGAATCGAAGTGACGTGACGGCAAACAAACAGAGCATCGACCGGCAGATTGCAGAATATCGACCGAAACTGAAATCTTTTATTCGCGGCAAAGTTACGAACAGAGAGGACGCGGAAGATATTCTGCAAGATGTTTTTTATCAATTTGTTAAAACGGTAAATACGGCGATAAATCCTATCGAAAACCTCTCGGCGTGGCTTTATCGCGTGGCGCGGAATATGATTATCAATTTCGGCGCGAAAAAAAGAGAAGCAAAAATGCCTGTTGCGCGTAACGCCGGAAATGACAGCGAATTAATGATGGAAATTTCCGAACTGTTTTTTGACGTCGATGATTCCACGCCCGAAACCGAGTATTTGCGCTCGCTGGTTTGGGAAGAATTGGAAAATGCGCTCGCCGAACTGCCGCCGGAACAGCGAACAGTTTTTGAACTGACTGAATTTGAAAATATTCCGGTCAAAGAAATTTCGGAAACAACCGGAGTTTCGGTTGCTACGCTACTTTCACGCAAACATTATGCCATTCTGCATCTGCGAAAACGGTTGAAAGAACTATATAATGAATTTATTTACAGTTAATGGATATGATTGTAGAGACGCGATGTGTCGCGTCTCTATGATGTATTAAATGGCACAATATTACAACAATCAACACATTTTTCCGTTAAAAAACAGAATTAACTGTTTTTTTAACGCGACAGCTTATTTTTATGAACAATTTTTTAGACGATTTAAATATCATGTTTGCAGATATTTACAACTTTTATTGCAATTAAAATAAAAGTTATGATAAAAATTTTTGAACAAAATTAAAAAACATTAGAGTTTATGTAAATTTAAATATGATATTTGAAAGCATATATCTGGCTGAAATCCAGAATTTTCATAACCGCCGGTCAACGACCGGCGGAAGAAACAGTGAGACGATAACGCTGCCTGTAAAATAGGGTGTTCAGTAAATTGTATCAAAAAAAATCTTTGCTTCTTGCGGAAACATAAACCAGACAGGCACAGGAGTACTGTTTTTGAACCAAAACAATATTCCTGCATATTTGTCTGTTTCATTGTTTATCAGTACTTTTGCATACTAAATAAAAACGATTAAGAAAATGAGAAAGAACAGTCCTGAAACAGAAATTACACATCTTCGAGAAATTACACATCTTCGAGAAGAGTTAGCACAAGTCCAAAAAGAGAACAAATCCCTTAGGCAAAAATTGGCGACAGCCAATTTACAGAAATCAAAGTTGCAGAAAGAAATAAAAAAAAAAGACGTGCAGAAAATCGAATTGAACAAAGAACAACTACAATCACTCTCGAACCAATTGAAAGACACCGATATTCTGAACTTGTTGTTAGACTGAGCGCTCTGCTCTACACCCGGAGCGGTTGCGGACTGCGCTCTGTTATTGAGGCGCTGAAGATTGTAAATGAAACATTTGATGGTGTACTGGGTGAAATTCCCAGTTATAACACTGTCGGAAACTGGGTGAAGAAGTATGGTCTGGACGTGTACGGCTCGTCGGATAAATCACTTAAAGGTCAGGACTATGCAGAAGTGATTGACGAGAGCATGATGATTGGAAGTGAAAAACTGCTTTTAACCCTCGCCGTACCCTCCGCACATCAGGGACGTCCTCTTTGTCATAGCGATGTGAGTGTTCTTGACATGTCGGTCTCTAACAGCTGGACAGGAGAAAGCGTTAAAACACAACTTGATAAGACAGCGGAAAAGGTGGGTCACAAGCCTGAATACGTGATAAGCGATAATGCTTTCACCATGGCCAAAGGCATACGGTTATCAGGCATTGCTCATCATTGCGACATCAGCCATTCTCTTGGCATGTATTTAGAAAGAACATATAAGGAAGCAGATGATTTCAATGCGTATGTCAAACAGATGGCAGATGTAAAATTCAAGCATAACATGAAGAAGATAGCCTGTCTGCTGCCAACACAACGTACCATAGCTCGCTTTATCAATCTTTCGGGCTGGGTAAAATGGTCTTGCAAAATGTTGGATGTATATCATACACTCAGCTCAGAGGAACAGTCCATATTTTCTTTTATCCCGGCTAACGCCTCGTTTATCAACGAATTATCGGACGTGATAGATTGTGTTGAAAGCATCGAATCTGTTTGTAAGCGTCAAGGCTTCTCAAGAGAAACCTCCCGTCAATGCCAATTGCAAATCAATAAAAAACTGTTTAGCGGTAACTCTCGAATGATGCAATTAGGATGGGATATATACAATTTCTTAGACACAGAATCATCTATGCTTAAATCTGATAATGATGTTCACAA
>JAIROW010000114.1 GCA_031257315.1 Prevotellaceae bacterium | reverse complement strand
ATTCAGGGCAGTCGAAACAGTCTCCCCGACCATTTCCAGTTTTTTAGCAACTGCATAATCGACAGCGGAAGAAATATCCCGACCATAATTCCAAGCATGATGTGAATTAATGAATTATGTATATTGAAAATATTGCTCAATATAATTCGTACTCCTGCCGAAAATAAAACGTGCATGATATATATTTCCAGTGAATATTTTCCTGAAATAACGAATAGTTTTATAAGTGAACTTATAGATAGATAGATAGATAGATAGACAATAAATAAACTTCCCGACACGGCAGCAATAAGAGAAAAATATGTAGCCTGAAACGATTTACATACATAAAAATATTCGCTCAGAATGAACAGAAAAAATACGGCAATGAAATATTTTATTTTCAATAATCGGTTAAAGAAATCCTTACGGAAAATAATATGGGAGAGTAAAATGCCAAGATTAAAGAATATCAAAAAATTGAATGTTCCATAAAATACCGACAAATTGACAGGGAATAAAAAGTACAGTATCCCGATGACTGATGAAATTAATAACCATATTTTTTTGAAATATAAATATAAGGCGGTATTCAGCAAATTAATAAAAAACAGAGCAAACAGAAACCAGTACTGCGCTCTGGGTATAAACAGGCAGGTATAAAGGCTGCTCAATGTTTCGCCTCCATTCGTATATCTCGATAACAGCGCTTCCACGCCGGTTTGCAGAAGTGAATAAATAACATACGGATACAGGATTGTTTTACATTTTACAGTCAGGAATTTTCCCGGCATATTTTTCTTAATACTTTTTTCAAAAAATATGCCGGAAAGCAGAAAAAACAGAGGCATGTGAAAACTGTAAATAAAGGTATCGATATAATTAAATAGCTGATTGTCAATTATTGATGCTTTTATCAGCCCTCTCATAGCATGACCGTAAACTACCAGTATTATACCGATACCTTTTGCTATGTCAATCCATTGATAACGTGTCTGTTCCATTATTTTTAATTTTTAATTCCCGATTTTCCTGTTACCGTTTTTTGAATATGTCTTTCAGTTTGTTAACTGCGTCGTCCTTTTGTTTCTGGACTTCGTCTTTGAGTTTATCTTCAACTTTGGTTTGCAGTTCCTGCTTTTTTTCTTCCAGTACCTGCTTTGCCTGTTCGGTTGCCTGTTGCTGGACGGTGGACGATTCGCCGAAATATTTGGCTTTTGCCAGCCCGAATGAAGGACTTTTGACTGTTCCGCCAACGGCAACGCCTATATTGACCGTATTGGAAGTTATCACATTCGATTTGCTGCCACTGATTTTGCTCACAAGATCGTTTACTGCACCGGTAATTTGAGCTGCCGGAACTTTCATATCGACCTGCATGTTCAATGATTCGTCAAGTCCGTAATCGCCGCCTATCATGAGACTTATGCCGCCGACAGTTACCGGAAAAGGCGTAATTCCGATTTTTCCGTTTGAGATTGCAAAATTTGCGTTCAAATTTTTCAGTATGTTCGATTTTTCTTTGAGACCGACCAGCGACGTTATTTTGTTTAATGTATTACTGTTCAGTATTTTGAGACTGTCGGAACGGATATTGCCCACAGCGTTCAGCATCAGCATCACGGGACTCATATTCTGGTCGAAACTGTCTGAAAAATTGAAATCCAGCGACATTTTTCCGTCAAGCTCTTTCAGCAGCGGCAATGCTTTTTCAAACATTGCAAACGAACTTACGGCTTCTTTTACGTGAATATCAGACAGTTTCATATCCATATTTGCCAGCGCCGAAGATGTGTTTTCGGCTTTATATTTGCCGGCAAGCTGTATTTGCCCTCCTGCAAAGCCTGCCGACAGGCTGTTAATGTTCAGTGCATGGTCTTTAACTGATACGTCTGCTTTTGCATTTTTCAGGGTGAGATTGTCGTAAAGTATTTTGTCGATTGCAGCGTTGATTGAAAAATCGACGTTTGAAGGCAGCACAATTACCGAAAGCGTCGAAGTATCGACTTTTGAGCCAGAACTGCTGCCTGTTGACGACATCAGCTGATTGCAGTTGAGATAGTTTGACGAAAGTTGAAGATTTCCCTTTAATGTTTCGTTTTTAAATGCGTAATTCAAAAAATTCTCTAATTTGCCCGAAGCATTTATATCGCTTTCGCCAATTTTTGCGTTCAATTTTGACAGATTGACGTAGCGGGGCGTAAATTCCAGTCCTGCATCTGAAATATCGAGCGGCAGTGGAAGGTCTTCTGTTACAGCCGTAAAGCCGGTGAGAGAAACGTTTCCTGCAAGGTTGAGTCTTTCGTATTCGCCCTTTTCGATATGCGACATTTTTCCTGCAAAATCGACATTGGCAGTCAAAACGCCCTTTAAGTCAATACCTTCGAGAGGCAGCGCCGACTTTATCGAAGCAAAATCAAGTTTGCCTTTTGCCTGCGCCTTTATATTCGGGTCGGTCATTGGCGTTGTGATGTTTGTTGAAAAGTCGAAAGGATTTCCACCAACTTCAAAATGGAAACGTTTGACGTCAATATTCGTATTTGCGTCCCTGTTCATGTCGAGCAGGGCTTTTGCGCTTATGTTTATATTATTTACCGATTCGGGCAGTTGAGGGTATTTCAGGTATCCGTTTTCAACGTCAAGTTCCGCCCATATTTCTGGCATTGATTTGTCGCTGTAAAGTCCTTTCACCCAGCCTTGAAATGTCATGCTTCCCTTGACGCCAAGATTTTTGACGTCGGGCAATATTGTGGCGGGAATTATTTCTACAAGCGTTTTCAGCGAGGCAACCTTTGCCTTGTATGTTATATTGACCGAAATATCGTTATTGTTTCCAATTTGAACCGAACCGTCGGCAAGCAGAGCTATTCTGTTTAAATTTATTTCTGTTCCGTTCAGTACGAACAGCATTTTATCAAGATCAGCGCCCAGTTTGCCCGACAGCGAAAACAGGTCGAAAGCGTATATTGTTCCGTTGTTTGCAACATTAATGCCGTCGATTGATGCGTTGATATTTAACGATGTAAGATGGCTGGACATGTCGCCGCTGAGGTCAAAGTTGACGGTTTTAATTACGGCGAGCATGTTTCCCGCCAAATCCTCGTACATTACAGAGCCGTCTTTTATAGAAAAACGTTCGATGGAAACTTTGAAATCGGCGCTGTCGGCTGTTTCAGTTTCCGATGTTTTTTCCGAAGGTTTTGCAATATCCCAGTTTGCGCTGTTGTCGGCAAAAACCTTTGCATGGATTCGCGGACGGTTGATTTCTATTAAATTAAGGTCGATAACGCCTTTGCGAATGTACGACATCAGGTTGACGCCAGCGTCGAACGAGGCTACGGACGCGAGAGTATCGCCCCTTGAAACTACGCTCAAATCGTTGAGTGAGACCGTGATTTTTGGAAAATTTCTAAAAAGAGAAATGTCCACGTCCCTGAAATCAACAACAGCATTTAAATTGCTGTTAATCATATTTTTTGCCATACCTGTAAGTTTGTCCTTAAACAGTACGGGGGCAAGAAACAGTGCGAGAATCAGTAACAAAACTAAACACCCTAATGATATACCGGTGATTTTCAATATTTTCTTCATACGATAAAAAAATTATAATTTTTATACAAAAACAGTAAAATTAAGCGGCAAAGTTAATACCTTTTATCATATCGTGCAATATTTTTTACGGCACAAAAAAACTAATTGCAGGTATATGGAATATAAAGAATTGATAATCAATTGTTTTAGCTGACCGGCGACTGTGGCTGCCGTATGCAATAAATATCAGAAATATTGACAGTATCTTCAAATCCACCGCGCTCTCTGTATTGCCGTAAACCGAAGTTTACGGTTAATAAAGTGCAACTGCTGCGCGGTTATGCGTAACAGCCTGTCTCGCAGGGATAATACTTTAAACTGTTCCGTTTTATCGGCAACAGTATCGGTTAACATTATTTTTGTTTTTTAATTTACTTATGATTTAATAGAGTTAATGTAAATTTAAATATGCTATTGGAAAGCATATATCTAGCTGAAAGCCATAATTTACATAACCGCCGGTCGTTGACCGGCGGAAGAAACAGTGAGACGATAACGCTGCCTGTAAAGGCAGAACCCTGTGGAGCAGAAAATATTCAAGTTCTGGCTTT
>JAIROW010000241.1 GCA_031257315.1 Prevotellaceae bacterium | reverse complement strand
GTGCTTATGAGGCAGCCTCTTCTTTTATTGCTGCCAAATTCGCCCGCTTTTCTTTGGTTTTATCACTTCAAAAGCATTCGGCGCGTCTGTTATCTGCATTTCGCGCAGCACTACCACCGCGCCCTCAACCATATCTGGTCCGTCAAGTTTTTTCTGCTTGCGGCTGGCGTTTCGGAATTGCGCTTTTAGCCGTTTCATATTCGGCTCTTCGCTCTCTGCCTCGTTAAAAATCAGATGCCCAAGCCGATTTAACGGCTCAAGAGTGCCTTCTATTCGGCTCCATTTTTCGGGCTTTTGGCGAGTGTCGGGCGTTACAGGCAAAAATACGCCTGTTTCGGCTGCCTTTTTATAAATCAAAGGTAAAAATACCTGTTCGTAAAAAGGGTTTTGCAATGTATTATTTTCAATGAAAACCCGCACATTTTCGCACAGCAGATTTTTTTTGCAATGAATATAAAACTCAAACAGGTAATCAATGAATTTTGCGTTGCTCATTGTGTCGCAGGCACAGCGCACAATGTAATAGTTCATATCTTTTGCGGCAATAATACCTATTGCCTTGTCGCTGCCGCTTGTTTTGCCGCGGTTGGAAGTGGCGGGGTCGGCATAAATCACAACGTTGCAAGAGCGCAAATCGGCTATTTTGCCCTCTTTTAAATCTTTAAACGTGTCGCCGCCGTCCATCGGGTTGTTTCGGCACCATCATACAAAGCGAACTGCCCGATTTTTGCAACAAGTTAGAAAGTTCGGTTTTAGTTTTAGTATCATACGCATCATAATAAATAATGCGGACGGGCTGCCCAAAAATCTCAACAAACTGCGCAAAATCGCCAAAACCGTTCATTTTATACAGCGAATACATTGAGCAGGTTAGCAGTTTGCCCAAGTCCTTTTTATTTCCGATAGTCCAAACGTAAGGCAAAGCATCAATATTAATGCCTTCGTTGGAATATTGCGACATTGTAATAATGTTTTTTTCGGGTATAATATGTTTGCGTGGTATTGGTTCAAAATTAAACTCTTTTCCGACAATAAATTCCACGCCCGAAATGCCCCAAAGTTTGCTCTCTATAATCAATTTTTGCAGGTCATTAAACTTTTCGCTTTCAATTAACGCATCAAGGGCATCAATCTTTTTGCCTTTTTTATCATAATAATTCAGCGATTTATTCAAAATAGCAGCAACGCGCTTTTCAATCAAGCCCGACAAATGCCCGTCAATCGTTGTAATATGATTGTAAATATCGTACAACGCCGCGCGCTTTGGCAGCGTGATGCTTTCGGCGCGTTCAATGGCTGATTTTAGTTTGCCGATGTCGGCGGTGTTGCGGTTGGGCGATACCAAAGTCATATCTTGTACCACAACAGGCGCAGCCGTTGTTGTACGGCTGATTTTTACATTATTTTTCTTTGTCTCTTTTGCCATAATTAAAAATGATTTTGACGTTTAAAATTAGAGTGCCACGACACATCGCTTGCGCTTGCGTCTTCGGGCGTGTTTGGGTTGTCGGGCAGGTACGGCAAATCGGGATTAACATCGCCTTTTTGCAATTCTTGCAGCCACTTCAAAGCATCTTGATAGTCAAGCCGTAAAAGTTCAATATCTATGTTCGGGTTTGCCATTCGCGCCAAATAGTACGAGGCAATGATTTTGACAACCTTTTTTATCAACTCCACAGACGCGCCTGTATAAGTCGGCGGCGCGTCTGCTGTCCCGAAAATGGCGTTGCAGCCGTATTTGCTCATATAAGAACGCACCAAACTTTCAGCGGACAAAATGTGCAGTTCCGCCGACTCGCTGTCGCCCCGCGTTATCGTTTCAACGATTTCGCGGTACAAACTCGTTTTTGAAAGTTCGTCAATAGTTACTAACATCGTTTTATAGTTTAAAAATTTTACTTACTTCGTCTTCTATTAATTCCTGTATTTTTTCGTCTAATTCCGCGCTGTCGCCCATAAATTGGCGTTTCGGCATTTGAAACCCTTTGCCTCTGCCCGAACGCAAACCCTCATTATGAACTTTTGCATAATCTTCTGTCTGATAAGTTGTAGTTATAGTTACTTCCGCATCACCTGTAACTTTTTCAATGTCGCTTTGCAAATTTTTCCTTTCACTTAACAACGTTCCATTCTTTTTGTCGCCGTATTTGCCTGTCAATCTTTTTGAGGGCAGCCACTTTTGAACGCCATTATTAACAAAGCCGCTTTTATTAAAATTTTCTTTAAAATGATTAACTGCAACTTCGCCCGCCTTAATCGGCAAAGTGCGAGAAATCAACATTTCAACCTCTTGACTTGTGGTGTCTATATCTCTTAAAAATTCTTCGGGCGTCATATCATTACATTTATTTATTCCACTCCATTTCTTTCCGCAAGCAATTTTCATATAGTTCAGTGCGAGTTGTTTGAGTTTGGTTTTTACCTGTTCTATCATTAAATACTTGCTGCGCCCGATTAGGTGGCAGTAGCCGATTTCGCTGCCTTTTTTCTTAATATCCTCCGAAAAGGTATTAAGCCCTTCAAACACAACTTCGTATTTAATGCCGTATTTTTGTTGCAAATACGCTAAATTTCCCTGTCCTATTGATATATCAATACCATTCACGCCCTCAAAATTGAAAGTGCTGTTGGTAAGTTTTTCAGCAAGTTCGCCAACTGACTCTTTAATCTGCTTTTTTGCCTGATTAAGTCCCGTGCCTATCTTGTTTTTCAACTCTAAAATAAGTTCTATTTTTGCCTGTCCTGTCATAATTTTACTCCTTTTTCGCCATCTCCGCCAGCCAGTTCCCTCTACCGCTGCCACGAGTTCAGGCGTATATTTTTTGTAATTGTCTGCATCTTGCTGGTTATCAACAAAACAGATTTCAGATAAAAAGTTTTCGCAGTCGAAGCCGCTCAACATTGCTAAACTCGAATGTTGGCTTTGTTTTTCGGTTTTTAATGGGCGATTTTTGATTTGCAATGCATTTGCAATCGCCGCCGACAACTCTTTTGCACCGCCAAATTCAAACTGCGAATATTTGTCGGGTACAACGACTTCCGCGCCTGTTGCCGT
>JAIROW010000222.1 GCA_031257315.1 Prevotellaceae bacterium | reverse complement strand
GAGTTTATGTAAATTTATTTGAGTATATACTGGCTGAAAGCCAGTATTTTCATAACCGTATGTCGTTTGACATACGGACAAACATAATCCCCAATAACTGGCTGAAAGCCAGAACTTGATATTTTCTGATACACATGGTTCTGCCTTTACAGGCAGCGTTATTGTCTCACTGTTTCTTCCGCCGGTCGTTGACCAGCGGTTATGAAAATTCTGGCTTTCAGCCAGAATATGCTTTCCAATATCATATTTAATTTTACATAAACTCTAATGTATTGAATCTCTATTTATCAGGATTAAAAAAAAAATTCAGGATTGACATGATTTAAAAAATCATACCAGTCCTGAAAAATTTTTAAAATCACTATTCAGACAGATCGGAATAAACGTTTAAACAGACTCTCTCAAAAAACGCTGCTTGCAGCAAAACTCTATTTTGACTGTCTGTTTGCTTGCTTTAATTCAATCAAAAATGCAAGAAACAAGCCGATTCCGCCAAATAAACATATACATGCAGTATAAAGCATTTGCTGTGTATTCCAATCATCTGGAAGATAATACATTTGAAGGAAAAATGCGCACAAACTCCCCGCGCCGACACCAATTAATAATAATGCGATTCTCAATGACCATGAAGCAAAATCCTGTTTCTCTTGCACTATGGCTGGCAAACGGACAGTCTCCGAAGTTGCCTGCGATGTGAATTTTTCAATGATAATCAAACGCTCTTTTCTTTTTACCAATAATTCGACAATTTTGTAAATTCCCAAAACTAAAAATCCAATAATACAAATAGCAGTCAATTCCATACTTATTTTTTTATATATTAAACAATAAATTTTTTATTCGTACATTTGACGCAACATTTCAAATTTGGTTACAAAAAAGATTTTCCCTTAATTTTTTTGTAACCGGACTGTTTTTACTGCGTCTAAAAACCATGAAAAATGATAATGACATGTTCTGCATACGAAAAGTGAAAGCCGGCGATTTTAGCGCTTTTTCGGCAATTGTGTCCAAATATCAGAACATGGTTTTTACGGTTGTTTTTAAAATTGTTGATAGCAGAGAAGATGCGGAAGATATTACGCAGGAAATCTTTATCAAAGTTTTCAAATCCATTCAGCAGTTCAGGGAAGATGCGGAATTTTCGACGTGGCTGTACAGGATTGCATACAATACGACATTATCAGAATTGAGAAAAAGAAAATTATTTTTCACTCCGATAGACGACAGTTTAATTCCTGGCGGCGAATCATTTACAGAAGAAAATGATTCGGAACAAACAGAAATAAAATTACAGTATTTAGAAAAAGCAATGAAAAAATTGCCGCCCGATGAAATTTTTTTACTGACTTTGCATTATATGGACGGTCAATCGGTTGAAAATATAAGTAAAATAAGTAATCAGACAGTTTCAAATGTAAAGATAAAACTGTACAGGATTCGTAAAAAATTAGCATTAGAAATACAAAAACTTATGCAAGATGAATAATAATAAAACAATATCGGACAAACAGTTAAAGGATTTATTTAAACAAATCAGCGCAGATTCTCCTTCGTCAGGTTTCATGGAAAAACTGATGGATAAAGTTGAACTGGAAGTTTCAAAACAGGTTAAAAGACAGAAATGGATACCTTTTTTACAAATGGCGGCAGGAATTTTCGCCATACTTTTTCTACCTGTCCTGTACATTTATTTTGTTATTCCGGACTTTTTCTCACAGTTTGCCATACCCTGTATTGACTTGAAATCGAATCTGAATGTTACTGTTACAGGTTTGATTGTCTTGCTTTTACTTGTAGCGGACACTCTGTTGCGGCAGCATTATTTTTCAAAAAGAAAAGAAAACAAACATACATTTCGCTGTCGCTACAAATAAATGTAAATTAAACTATTGATATGATTTCCCTGCGGGAAATTCTGGAACGGCTGTTTTTTCAGGTATGTTAATCATGAAAATTCTGTAATTATGTGAATTGAACTGACGGGAAAATTAAGTCAGTTCAAGACATTATAAAAATTTTATATACTTTTGTACCCTGAATTTTTGAAAGAAACATGTAAAAGTACGATTAGTTTGATAAAAATAAATAAATGTATATAAATATGAATACAGAGGTTAAAATTAGTATTATTTTTTTGTTAAATTTTTTATGCGTCAATTTATATTCGCAGTCATTTGTACCCGTAACCGGCATTGACTACCCCAACGGTACAAACGCAATCATTGAAATCGGTCAGGAAATAACGTTCAGCGTGGTGCCGCAACCGTTAAATGCTACCGTATGGAAACCCGTTAACTGGACGCTGACATTCGGCTCCAATTCAGTCGCGGAATATACGCCATCGTCTGACGGTACGTCAGTCAGAGTAACGGGAAAAGCGCCGGGTACGATAATCATAACGCCGTCTATCAACAACGCCATCAATAACGGCAATGGTACATACAGTGCGTCTGGCGGTTTTACCGTCGAGGTAAAGGGCAGCAGTGGCTGTAATTTAACAATACCGGGAGTTGGAGGCGAATTTCAAGACTGCACCGGCGTATGGTGGCGTGTAATAAATGAAGACGGTAACGGCAACAAGCTGATTCTTACCCGGTACGTGTACTACAACAACAGTCAGGGCTTCGCTCCCGTTGAATCTCAGACAATCTACCACAGCAATACGTATTTTGAAGACTATAAATCCAGCACCGGCACGACGCGACCTCGAATGAACGAATGGTATAAAGACCAGACAAGCTCAGTTCTGAAAGCCATGGCGAGAATCCCAAATCTGGGATATGAAAGCAACGGACTTATGGGCGGGTCGTGGTCTGCCGACATGAACATCTCCGCAGCTTACAGTTCGGCAGGCAGCGCTCCAGCGAGCGGCGTTACAAACGAAATTGTATTCCCGTTAAGCATTTCCGAAATCAACCAGTATGTTAAAAAATATGGAATCGAAGTAGTAAGGGGACGGGATACCAACCCTAATTTCAATCAGGCAGGGCGACAGTACTGGTTGCGTTCTCCCGGTGCAGCATCTTCCAACCCGCTGTCAGTTGTGCTGAGCCTGTACACTACAAATACAAATTCATATAATTATAAAATCGACCATGCTTATACGACTTTCAAAGCCTCTTTTCGTCCAGCCATGTGGATACGTCCGTAGTTACAAAATCTCTTATGGCAGAGCAGTTGTATAAACGGACGACTGTCAGAAAAGTCCGTATGCTTTTGAATAAAAGCATACGGACTTTTCATATAAAAACGAAATTCATGTTCAAAACAGATTCGTTTTTTGCATTTAAAAAATCTTTTATAATTTTGCATCAAATTTATTACAGTTTTTTTACAAAAATGTGTCTTAACGAAATAGAAAATATTGCTGAAAAAAAGTTATTAACAAGCCCGTTTTTTAACGAGTTTGGCACGATTTTTGTAGAGAGAGAGAGAGAGAGAGAGAGAGAGAGAGAGAGAGAGAGAGAGAGAGAGAGAGAGAGAGAGA
>JAIROW010000142.1 GCA_031257315.1 Prevotellaceae bacterium | reverse complement strand
AAAGGCAGAACCCTGTGTATCAGAAAATATCAAGTTCTGGCTTTCAGCCAGTTATTTGGGATTATGTTTGTCCGTATGTCAAACGACATACGGTTATGAAAATTCTGGCTTTCAGCCAGTTACTCAAATAAATTTACATAAACTCTATTATGAGCGTTTTATTTTTCATATCAAAAAATGAATTTAATTACTGTCTTTAAAATGTAGTATCTGCAATATGGGATTTTTTTCAAAACCGGTTTTATCTTCTTCTCCATAAATTATATGAATTATTTTATTGTTCAATGACCACATATCTCCATAAATCTTTCTGTTATCAATATCATTTGTTATTTTATCAAATGTTCTTACTTTACCTGTACGTTTATTATACAAACTTACAAACATTTTTTGGTACTGTTCGTCCGAACCTTCAAAATATGCGGAAAAAAATGCAAATATATTTCCCGATTCACAGCAGGAATAAATCTGATAACCTTTGTCTGTATCATTATTATATTTTTTATTGAAATTAAAAATATACTGGTTTGATATTGACCTGTCCTTTATTCTGTACACGCCGTTGGACGCATTATCAAATAATGTGCTATCATTGATAAAATAAATATTCAATAGTAATAACCCCTTGTTCCAGTTGTCGATATCCATTATTTTTTTATATTTTTTGCTTTCGGGAGAAAATACAAAAGCTCCCTGTCGTTTGCCTTTATCCGGCATGAATAAAATATATTCGTTCCCTCGAACAAGAAAATCTCTCGGACAGTCCCTGTCAATATCTATCCCATGCTCAAAAGCGCCAGTTTTCATATCATAAACAAGAATTTTACTTATAATATTGTCCGAAATATGAAGTTTTCCGTTGTCTATGCGAAAAGTACTAAATCCTAAATATTCTCCGTATCCCTGTCCATATCTGCAAAATTTATCCTTATATTTTCCGTTTTCATCAAACACATATATGGTTTTTGCCGAATTATCATAAATATAATAATTTTGATTAATGTATTTTATATTATTAATATATCCTATCAGACATTCGTTTACGGTTTCAAGTTCGATATACGTTACAGAATCAACTATTTCGGAAAGCAAAACAGATTCTGTTTTCTCATCAAGTATTATTCCGTTTTTATTTTCTTTACATGAAAATAAAAACATGCAAAATATAAAACAATATGTTATATTTTTCATTGTGATTTATTTTATTACAGTCGGAATCTTCCATCGAAAAATTACATGCGTTCATATCCGACGATACGCAACAACAGGTAATCCGTTTGTTATTGTACCACACGGATTTCTGTGTATATCCCGCAGTATGGGGACAGTTCTCATCGCTTAAAGACTCAATCCTGTGAAATTGTGTCTTTATTTTATTGTTGTCGTTTGCAATACTTATATTGAACGCTATAAGGGCAACGAACATAACTGTAATAACTGTTGCCAAAAATATCTTTTTTTTACTGAATTTCATACTTTTCTTATTGAATTTATACATTAATAAAGAACTTTGTTGAGGACTTCAATTAACGCCAAAGTTCATATTTTGAAACGTTAATTACAGTTTTCGTTCAAACCATCGTCAGGCAACCAAAAACATATTGAGGGACGGTTTCCGTTTGTGTAGCAAAATGTATTTTACTTTACGGGAACATGCAGGTATCGGAAACAACCTACATGTTCCCGTAAACTGTCTAAATTATTTTTGCCTAACAGCCAGATGCTGCTTGCTTTTTTTAGAGTATTTTTATGGTTTTTTACTGATTTTGCAGAAAAACCGGCAAAAAAAGTCATTATTCCGTTAACTGCCATGTATAAAAATATTCCTGTCAACTTTGTTGAAAGCTCACTGAAACAAGTAATTACAGGAAATGCAAGTATTAATATTTTCATACAAATCACTATTTATAATACGGCAAAGGTAGTGAATATTTTTTTATGCTCAAAATTAAAAACAGCGATTATGTAAATTTATAACTCTGTCGGCAGTCTGATAATTTTTTCAAAATCATCTGTATTGAACCATCGAATTTCGGGGTATCGGGCAAACCATGTTATTTGCCGCTTGGCGTATCGGCGCGTGTTTCTTTTGATGAGTTCTACCGCCTGTTCCAAACCGGTTTTGCCGTCGAAGTAATCGAACAGTTCTCTGTATCCGACGGTTTTCAGCGCATTGTATTCCCTGTATTTATACAGATTTTCAGCTTCCTTTAACAGTCCTTTTTCCATCATTTTATCGACGCGGCTGTCGATTTTCCGGTACAGAAGTTCGCGTTCTATTTCAAGTCCTGCCTTAATGATTTTAAAAGGACGCTGTTTTTCAAAGTTTTTTCTGAGCGAAGAGTACGGTTTTCCCGAAACGATACATACTTCCAGCGCTCTCATAACGCGCTGAGGGTTACGAATATCAATCGCGCGGTAAATATCTGGGTCAAGCCGCGTCAGTTCAAAACGGAGGCTTTCGATACCTTCTTCCGAAAGGCGTTTTGCAAGTATTGCACGCAAATCGCCGTCGGTTCCGGGAATATTGTCTATACCGCGGCATACTGCATCAATATACAGCCCCGAACCACCTACAAGCCAGACATATTCGTGGTGTTTGAAAAGCCGGTCGAGAGTTTCCATTGCCTCGAACTCATATTTGCCGGAAGTATATTCATCGTTAATTGAATGAGATTTTATAAAATGATGTTTTACCGTTTCAAGCTGTTCTGGCGATGGTGGCGCGGTTCCTGCGTCGAGTTCCCTGTAAATCTGTCTCGAATCGGCAGAAACTATTTCTGTTTCAAAATGTTTTGCCAGTTCGATGCTTAAATCGGTTTTACCGATTCCGGTTGGTCCGAGCAGTACCAGAAGCGTCATTTTTCGCCGTTTTTTCCTTCGTTTTTTCCTTCGACCACAATAACGATTTCGCCTTTCGGTTCTTTCTGTCGAAAGTGTTCAATCAGTTCTGAAAGCGTTCCGTTAAGGGTTTCTTCGTAGATTTTCGACAGTTCGCGCGAGACGCTGACACGACGTTCGCCAAAATATTCGGCAAACTGTTCCAGACATTTCAGCGTTCTGTAAGGCGATTCGTAGAATATCATCGTTCGCGTTTCTTCTGCCAGCTGCATGATTTTTTTTTGCCGTCCTTTTTTCTGCGGCAAAAATCCCTCGAAACAGAATCTGTCGCAGGGCAAACCCGAATTGACGATTGCAGGAATCAGAGCCGTTGCTCCGGGGAGACATTCGACGGTTATGCCTGCTTCGATGCACTTGCCTGCGAGCAGAAAACCCGGGTCGGATATTCCCGGCGTTCCTGCGTCGGAAACCAGAGCTGCCGTTTTGCCCGATGCAAGATATTCTACAATTCGGTTAACGTTTCTGTGTTCGTTAAATTTGTGGTGCGATTCCATCGGCGTATGTATTCCGTAGTGTTTCAGCAGTATGGCGGTTTTGCGCGTATCTTCTGCCAGAAGAATATCTGCTTCTTTCAGTATTCTGACAGCACGGAATGTCATGTCTTCGAGATTGCCAATCGGAGTGGGAACAATGTACAGTTTCATAAGTTCTGCTATTCTTCTTCGTTCAGGCAATATTTTTTTATAATCGTATATGCGCTGCTCATTCCCAGTTCGCCCGATTTGCTTACGTCGATACAGCCCTTTTCGAGGTCGCGCAGATATATTGCAACCAGTCCGCGATTGTAATACGCTTCTGCAAAATACTGATACTGACTGATAGCCCTGCTGTACGCTTCGATGGCTTCGGGCATTCTGTTCGACAGGCAGAGCAGATTTCCTTTGTTGTAATGCATATATGCAAAATTGGGGCTGATGCTTTCGAGTTTGTCCAAATCGGCAATGGCTTCGGCGTAATTGTACGTTTGCCTGACGGGACTTGCCGAAGTTACGGCTATGGTATTGTCGAGAGTGAGTTTTGGCATCGAACTTTCGATATTTGCAATAAATTCAATCATTTCGCACTGGCTCGCGCTTCGATTGATGTAAAAGAAAATATTTTCGGGGTCGAGTTCTATTGCCTTGCTGTAATAGTTTATGGCGCTCGAATACTGTTTCATCTGCCCCTGCGCTATTCCCTTTACAAAATATCCCAGCGATTTTTCTCTGTTTCCTTCGCTGTTAATCAGTATTTCGGATACGGAATCAAGCCTGCCGACCATTGCATAGTCGGTTTCAATATTCTGATTTGACAGGTTGATGCTGCCCAGTCCAATATCTTTTAAAAACAAATCAATTGACGGAAAAAAATACTGCTTGTCAAGCGGCAGGGTTGATTTGGGTGCGCCTTCGGCAAATTTGAACTGCGGTTGCAGCATATAGGCTATTTTCCGGTTTTCGAGTTTGTTGCTGAATGTTTTTTTGGTAAAATCGGCGTCCAGAGCCAGCAGCCTGTTAAACATCTTGCTTGTGTCGGCAAACATCGAAAACGAACTGCTGTCCGAAGCGTTTTTTCTGAACGCTGCGATTTTCTGTTGCGCCGTGTTATAGTCTTTTTTAGCGCTTACGTACTGTCCAGTCATGTTTTTGACATACGAGAGGTTCATATACGCCGTCGCAAAATCGGGATACAGTTCAATTGCCTTGCTGTAATCGCGTATTGCCGCAGCATAGTTTTGCAGCTCTATTTCTACTGCCGCGCGGTTGAAATAAACCAGAACGTTTTCGGGATTAATCTGCATAACGCGCTCATAATCGTCGAGAGCGTTATTGTAATCGCCTATTTGAGAACGGATAAGCGCACGGTTATAGTAGCTCAGCGCATTGTCGGGGTCGAGGCTGATAACTTTCGACAGGTCGCTCAACGCTCCGTAAATATCGTTTATATTGTATCTGACCAGCGCCCGACTGAAAAAGACAAACGAACTTGCCGAGTCAAGCACAATAGCCTGGTCAAGGTCTTTCAGCGCTTTCCGGTATTCGTTCTGCAAGGCGTAGATACGTGCGCGGCGAATGTACGGGTTCGGGTCGAAAGCGTTGAAATATATCGCTTTGTTATAATCGTCCATCGCCTTGACGGTGTCGTGCTTCATGAGGTGAGCCGTGCCGCGGTTTACATATATTTCGCCCGAATGTGGCTCGCGTTTCAGATATGTGTCGAAATCGGATATTGCCTCGTCGAATTTGTGCGACATCAGGCGCGTTATGCCTCTCGAATAGTAAACTCCTATATTGTCGGGGCGCAGGTCGAGCGCCGTTTCGTAGTCTTTTGCGGCATCTTCAAAGCGGTTCATCTGCGAAAGCGTTATCGCTCTGTAATGATATGCCTGAGTGTAAACCGGATTGATATGCAGCGCCCTGTTGAAATCCTGCAACGCTCCGATATAATCGTTCAGATTGTACTTTGCTATTCCTCTGAAAAAATATCCGTCGTACAGAGCGGTATCAGCCTGAATCAGGACATTAAAGTCGGAAATGGCGGAAGCGTATCTGCCGTTAATCAGATTATCGCGTCCGCGACCGAAATAATAGTATTTGTCGTACTGCGCAAACAGCTGAGTGTTTATTAAAAGCATGAGCGCAAGAACTGTATTTTTACCAATAATTTTCAATTAATATCCAATAAATAACATTAAATTCAGGGCGCAAAATTAATAGAAATTGTCTTAACTTTTATGATATTCGTCAATTTTTTTATAATTTTTTTTAATTGACGGTATCAGTCATCAAAAGCAAAACAGGTAAGACATGTAAAATCTTATTCTAATGCGCCCTTTTCGCGCCTTACTGTCTTGCGCCTTATGCCTCACGCCTTATGCCTCACGCCTCACTGCCTCACGCCTTTTAACTGGCAAAGAAATGCTGATAGTGGCTGTAAATTTCGCGCACGTTGCCGACAAATTTCAGCGTTTCGCCTGTGTTGAACCTGTACCTGCCGGCTGTTTCGTGATTTTTCATCAATGGAATTATTGAACGGACGTCGCTCCATTTCTGATGGTTCAATCCCGCGTTTTTTGCATACTTCATGCAGTATTCTATGCGTCCATGCCCTGCGTTGTACGAAGCCAGCACAAAATTAACCAGATCGTCGCCTTCAACGCCCTTATTCGCAAACAGTTTTGTCAGAAAATCAATCAGTTTTATTCCGCCTCTGATATTGTCTTCGGGGTTGAAAGCGTCGGATACGCCATAATATTCAGCAGTTACGGGCATAAGCTGCATCAAGCCCATTGCCCCGCTTTTTGAAACTACTTCGGGACGGAATTTCGATTCTGTATAAACAATTGCAGCAATCAGACGCCAGTCGTAGCCTGTCCGGTCGCTGTATTTTTTCATAATTCCGTCGTATGGCGACAGTTTGTCAGAAATTTTATGTTTCTTTTTATATTTTTCCTGAAGCATTCGACAGTTTTTCTGTTCCTTAAATTTACCAGCCCAGCTGTTTACCGACAGAGCCAGAGGCTCTCCGCTGCGCATGAGCCACACGGATTTGACCGTATCGTCGAGCGTAATTGTCGAGCAGATGTTGCCGTATTTGCTGAAAACGGTTGAAGACAGACTGTCAACTCCCTTGCTGAAAACAACTATATCGACTTCGCCGTCGCTGAGTTTCGACAGTTTCAAACTGTCGGGAACAGCGCGGAACTCAATGTTCACGTTTTCCTGTCTGGCAAAATTTTCAAACAGTTCCAGCTGATAACCGTGCGGATAGCCCTTGTAAAGGAAATAGTTGAACGAACCGGTGTCCATTGCCACAGTCAGAGAGGTTTTTCGGGGCGTGTACGACCTGTTTTCAACTGAACCAACCGACGAGCCGAGCGTTATTACCGACAGAATCAGTAACATTCGGAATACGTACTTTGCAGCTGTTTTTTTGCTAATCTTACTTTTTATAAATATCATAATCATATAAATTTATACATATATCATCAAATTCGATACGCGACAGTTTTTTTCGATGACCGTTCATTAATAACAGATTGCGCCCTGCGGTGTTTTAAGCGTATTTTTAGCGGCAATCAAAGAACAGTCATTTAATAAAAAAACGAAACGAAACGAATTTTTCTTATTAAAAGAATTTGTAACACAACTTTTAGAGGGCAGATGATTGAGTATGTTTGACCGTACCGCAGAACGCACTGTTATTATGCGTGTTACCGCGCTGTGCGGACGGTTTTTGCCGGCGACGGCAGATGCTGTAAAAAAAAGGGTTAACCCTTTTCGGTAAAACCATTAACCCTTTTACCCAAAAGGGTTAACCCTTTTTGACGAAAGGGTTAACCCTTTTTTGTGAAACCGTCAAACCTTTTCAAATTTAAGGTTATTGAGCATCGTTTTCAGTTCTGAACCGGGGCGGAAGGCGATTTTTTTCGTTTTGATAAGCGAGTGGCTGAATTTGTCAACCGTCTCTGCTCCTTCGCTGCCAATGGATACCTGAAATGAACCGAAATCGCCAAGACGGACAATTTTGCCTTCTTCGAGCTGTTCAACAAGCACCTGTGTCAGCGCTTCGAGTACAGCCAGCGTATCGGCATGATTAACTGTGCTTCGCTGCGTAATCTGCTTGCCCATTGCTTTGAGAGTGATTTCGCCCGCGCTTTTTGCATTTGCGTACCATTTCTTTGGCGCTGCGGGATTTAGCGGGTTTCCCTTTTCCGATAATACATAGTGTATAGCCATAAACAATTTGATTTATAACGAAAAATACGGGCGCAAAGATACTGCTTTTTTTTAAATTATGAAGAATTTCTGAGTAAACGGCTGAAAAAACAGTCGAAACCGTTCTTTTGAGCGCGGGGATTATTACTGAACACACTACCCATTCGGGCTAAAAGTCAGGGTGTTCAGAACAGCGGCTTGAAAAGCCGAACCTTCATAACCACAGGCGAGCGCAGCGTTGCCTGCGGACTTTGCCCTGTCATGACACGGCTTGAAAAGCCGAACCTTCATAACCACAGGCGAGCGTAGCGTTGCCTGAGGACTTTGCCCCTGCCAACACACTGGCTGAAAGCCAGAATTTTCATAACCTCAGGCGAGCGATAGCGTTGCCTGCGGACTTTGCCCTGTCATGACACGGCTTGAAAAGCCGAACCTTCATAACCGCAGGCGAGCGTAGCGTTGCCTGCGGACTTTGCCCCAACCAACACACTGGCTTAAAAGCCAGAACTTGAATATTTTCAGATCCACAGGGTTCTGCCTTTACAGGCAGCGTTATCGTCTCACTGTTTCTTCCGCCGGTCGTTGACCGTCGGTTATGAAAATTATGGCTGAAAGCCAGAATATGCTTTCAAATATCATATTTAATTTTACATTAACTCTATTGTTTATAAAGGAATATTTCTGGTAAAAAAACTTCTGACTGAACTTTTTCCTATTTTATTTTGTATCTTAATCCTAATTTTTCTCTTAAATTCATAATACATAAATAAGATTTCAACATAATATACTGTATTGAAACCGGTAACGACACTGTCAGTATTCTGCATAAAAGCCTTAAATTACACGTAAAAAAGAAACGCCGGTATTTTGAAAGTGATAATTTTTTTAAATCCGAGAGAGAAAAGTCAAAAGCACGTACAGCCATATTTTTAATACTGAATTCGAATGCTATTAAATAATTGAGAACTTCTTTGCTGTTCATTTTATTGTCTGTTAAAAAATCTTCAATTATTGAGTAAATTTTCACAAAATGATTCATGTTTTTTATTGAAAATTTTGTTGTTATTGAACCTTCTCTCTGTTTTCTGTAAAAATATGTTACTCCTTTTACCGTTTTATATTTTCGGCATTTCATTGACGACATAAATGTCCACAGAGTGTCTTCATACAACAGTCCCGGTTCAAAAAACAGACTGTTTTTCAGTAAAAATTCCCGATGTATCAGTTTGTTCCATGCCGAAATCCTGATTAAATACCGAAAAAAGGCGCTTTTAACTTCATCGCCGGTAAACGTTTTTTCAGTTTTTGCAGCAAATCGCCTGCTCTTTGGCGGCACAACCGTTCCCTCCACAACCGTTCCCTCCACAATTTCAAATCCTTCCGATTCGCTTTCCAGCAACTCAATACAGTTCGGCATTATTTCATCGTCGCTATCTAAAAAATATACATAATCGCCGGTTGCCGCTGAAATTCCAGTGTTTCTTGCTGCCGAAAGTCCGCAGTTATGTTCGTGCTTTAAAAAGCGGACTGTATCTCTGTTTCGGTGATTTTCCACTATTTTACGGGCAACGTTTATGCTGTTATCCTGTCCGCAGTCGTCAATCAAAATGATTTCAATATTCTGATATGTCTGATTTAATGCGGACAGCAGACAGCGTTCAATGTACGGTTCAACGTTGTAAACAGGGATTATGATGGATATTTTATACATGGTAACTGTAAATAAATAATATCATTTTCATCGTCTTTATACTTGTCGAGCGCTTCGCTGAAACAGGGTGTAAAGAAATCGTCCGCATCGGCAAATACAAGCCATTTTCCTTTATAAAAATTCCAAAATCCTGACTTCTGACAGAAAAAAAAAACATTCGCAACAGAAAGTTTTTTTTCCGTTGCCATAGCGTAACTCGCTGATTACTTCTCTCTCTCTCTCTCTCTCTCTCTCTCTCTCTCTCTCTCTCTCTCTCTGTAAAAATTAAACTGAACATACAAAACAGGCTTG
>JAIROW010000075.1 GCA_031257315.1 Prevotellaceae bacterium | reverse complement strand
CAAAAATTTCCGGCACAAAAAACAGAATCTTTTTCATGTATCCACGGCACTTTAACAGTATAAACATCTCCATCATCAAACGGATATGCCGCAATTCCAATATCTGTTTGCGGTAAAGGTTTATAAGATTTTCCAAAGTCAAAACCCGACGAACCATACACACGTAAAAATTTTTTATCACTCAATATCAGGTATCCATTATGATAAAAATCTTTTTTGCTGCAATTGGTAACGGAAAAATAGAAACTGAAATTTTCCCCCTCATTGAATACCGTAGCAGGTTCTCCCTGCTCGTTCAGCAGGCAAAACTTAAAGGATATGCCGTCGATTTTCTTTTCGATAATAGACGCTTCCTGATCGTCGATTTTTCTTTCGCAGGCAATCACTGTTCCTGCCAGCAGCAGCGCAATAGCTGCAAATTTAAAAAATTTTCTTTTCATTGTATCTTAATTTAAAAAATTAAATAATTTTTTTCTTTTCAAACTCATTCATTCTTCCCTTCTTTACAATAAAAAACATTTTATTGCCAGTAATCGCCTCTGTTTACGAAAGGTATCAACAGAGGCTTGACTCGTCCAAATCGTCTTTGTCTAACTGATAGACAACATTTTGTCTTTTGCCTGCAAAATATTTTTTATTTTTCCGAAATTACCGTCAAGAATATGAATTTTTGAAGACTTTATGCGGAAAATTTTACTGAAAACAGTCGAAATTAAATTTTCCAATACTGTCAAAACGTTTAAAATATATGCAAGCGCCTTATTCATAATATAATAATTAAAAAAACCAAAATTAAATATGATACAAAGTTAAAAATTATATTTTACAAATGAAAATAATTGTAGCGGTTATTGCAATATGTCAAATCAAACTGTTGCGTGTTGTTTTTCAATCCAAAGTTAAATTTTCTTTCAATTATAAAAAATACCATCTTTCAGGCTGGTTACGACAGTTTTATTTGCTCCCGTAAAAATGCAGCCTGGCGTTGCATTTTAGCCATAATTTTCATAACAACAAACCGTTGACCTGCGGAAGAAACCGTAGAGAGACGTTGCATACAACGTCTCTCTACAAGACAGAACATTAAAATTCTGCTTTTCATGCGCAGGGACGCGATTTATCGTATCCCTGTTTTTAAATATCATCATTTAAATCACCACCTAAACTCTATTATCAAAAACAAAAAGGCTGCCCGAAAATTTTCATGACAGCCTTCTGAACAAACAAAATAATATTATGTTTTAATGATAAAAAGACAGTTAATTAATTTATAATCAATCTGAAAATAATCATTATAACAGATATACGCTCATTTTTTCTTCAATTGCTTTTTATTTTGCCTTTTTTGTCGCACTTTCAGTTTTTTTATACAGGATTGACAACTGTTCTGTAAATTTTAAATGCAATTTTGAAACAGACCGGATTTATTACCAGTTCAGTATTTTATTAAAATCATATTCTTCTGGACTGGGAAGATATTTTTTAGCTGCTTCATAATCGGACGGCGTAATATAGTGCAGAGCATGTTTATAAATTATCTGCGCTTTTCCTCCGTTAATATTTACAAGACGAGGCTCGATTTTTCCGGTTTTGGGATCTTCGATGTCCTTCAAATGCAGTCCTTTAATATTTCCGTTAACGTCGGCAGTTACCATTGAGCCGGTAATTCCCTGATCAAACAGAATTTTAACTCCTATTCCCAAAAGATTGCAGTACATCAGGTCAAAAGCCTTCGGCGCAACACAGCGCAGTTCGTAGCCCAGTTCGACCGGACGGGTTTTTATGTCCAAATTCAATTCTGCAAGTTTCTTTTGCACAAGAACGTTGAATACGTGAGCCTTGCTTACCGTGCCAAGTTCCGGATGTCCGTGAGCGTCGTATGTAAACGATATTCCTGTTGCAGCAATTTCATCGTCGGACAGAGTGTGAAATACGCCTTCGCTGATAATCGCCACTCCGTATGGAATGTCCAGAATTGCGCGTTTCACTATCGACGAAATGACCAGACGCACGATTTTATCAAGCGAAATTTCAGTTTTATTGAACATTTCGGGGATAATTATCATCGGATAGTGGCATCCTGAACCGATTCCGAATGTCAGATGTCCGGCAGAGCGTCCCATCGCCGACATTACAAACCATTGAGCGCTTGTACGGGCGTCTTCGTAAATGGCGTTGCCGATATGCACTCCTTCTGCTTTTGCCGACTGATAGCCGAATGTAGAAATACCTTCGGGCAGCGGCAAATCGTTGTCTATTGTTTTGGGTACGTGAATATTTTGTATTTTAACATTGTTTTCCGACAGATATTTTGAAATGCGGTTGGCTGTCGATGCTGTATCATCTCCGCCAATTGTAACCAAAAGTTTAATGTTGTTTTTTACAAAAAAATCTGGACAAAATTCCTGATTTTTTGGTTTATAACGGCTCATTTTCAACGAACTTCCGCCTACGTTGAAAATACTGTCGGCATAATTAAAGTCTATATCGACTGTTTTTTGTTCGGCTGCAAAAAGATTTTTGTAACCCTCGTGCAAACCTATTACTCTGTAACCGTCTTTCAGAAAAGACTTTGACACGGCGCTGATAACGGTGTTAATTCCGGGAGCCGGTCCTCCTCCGCACAAAATAACTATAGAAGGTTTATTTTCCATGATAAAATATTAACCAATTTTTTTATTATAAATACATTTAATTTAAGCCCGCAAAATTAACTAAAATTTACAAACCGACAATCATTTTACATAAACCATTTATATACAAAATATTAGAACGGCAAAAACTGTATTACATTATGTGCGGCGCGGTTTTTTATGTACCGGAACACGGTAATGTCTCAAATCGAGGAAATTTTGCCCGTTATGGCAAACATGAATTTATAAAATTACGAAAATTATGCGAATCAGGGGTTGAAAACGTTTTTTTTCGCCCGAATGGTAGGGTGTTCAGTATGATGTACCGGCTACGGAGAGTTAACAGCCTTTTCCATGCGTTGAAAAAATCCTGTAAATGAAATGGTTACTGGTTTCAGTAGAGACGCGATTAATCGCGTCTCTACGCAGGTAGTTGAAGCGGGAAACGTGTCCTGTAAAAACTGTTTTTTTAAACGACGACTGTTTCAAACTGTTCAAGAAAACGGACGTCGTTTTCAAAGTACAGTCTCAAATCCTTTATTTGCCATTTAAGCATTGCCAGACGTTCTACGCCCATTCCAAAGGCAAAACCCGTATATTTTTTACTGTCTATTCCGCACGATTCCAGCACATTCGGGTCAACCATTCCACAGCCAAGCACTTCGAGCCAGCCCGTATGTTTGCAAATGTTACAGCCTTTGCCTCCGCAAATTTTGCACGATACGTCCATTTCTGCCGATGGCTCGGTAAAAGGGAAAAACGATGGACGCAATCTTATCTGTGTGTTTTCGCCAAACATTTCGCGGGCAAAATACAGCAAAGTCTGTTTCATGTCTGCAAAAGAAACGTTTTCGTCAATATACAGTCCTTCAACCTGATGGAAAATGCAGTGCGCTCTCGCCGAAATAGCCTCGTTGCGAAATACTCTGCCGGGGCAAATGACTCTGACTGGCGGTTTCTGTTTTTCCATCACTCTTACCTGTATGGAACTTGTGTGGGTTCGCAACAGAATATCGGGATTGCGTTCGACGAAAAACGTATCCTGCATGTCTCGCGCCGGATGGTTCGGGGGAAAGTTTAACGCCGTAAATACATGCCAGTCGTCTTCCACTTCGGGACCGTCGGCAACGGTAAATCCCAGACGGGTAAATATTTCCAGAATTTCGTTTTTTGCCATCGAAATCGGATGCCGCGAACCGATACCGTCGGCGGTTGCAGGCAGGGTTCTGTCGGAAATCAGACTACCGGCTTCGGCGTCATGATTGTCGAAGTATTCCTTTTCTTTTTTCAGTTTTTCCTGAGCCAGAGTTTTTATTTCGTTTAAAAGTTTTCCGATTTCCTTTTTGCTTTCGGCAGAAACATTTTTAAAATTGTCGAACAGCGCCGTCAATTCGCCTTTTCTGCCCAGTATGCGTATTCTGAAATCTTCCAGTTCGCGCAGCGTTTCAGATTTAAATTCAACTATCTGTTTGCGCAGACGCTCTATTTGTTCTGTCATCAATTCCCGATTATTTATTATTTCACAACAGCTTTCACAATAAATACATCTTTTACAGGTCTGTCTGGCGGTACTGAGGTTGTTTCCGTTGCGGCAATTTTATCAATAACGTCCAGTCCTTCAATCACTTCTCCAAATACGGTATAATCGCCGTCAAGGAACGGGGTTCCGCCGACAGTAAGATAATCTTTAATGGCTTCGCTGCCAAATTTAAATTCGGGCTGTTCCGTTTTTTTACTTTCTTCCAGTTCTTTTAGATATTCTTCGTCATATATTTTTCCCTGCACGATGTAGAACTGCGAGCCAGACGATTTTTTTTCGGGATTTCTGGTACGGGCTGCCGCAAGAGCGCCTTTTTTATGATACCTGTTTGGCAGGATTTCAGCTGGAACAGTATATGACGGACCTCCGTTGCCGTAATGTACTTCCGGTTTAGGATTTCTCGAATTGGGGTCGCCAGCCTGTATCATAAAATCTTTTATTACGCGGTGAAAAATCAAACCGTCGTAATAACCGTCCTTTACAAGTTTTACAAAATTGTCCCTGTGCAAAGGAGTGTCGTCGTAGAGTTGAAGGAGAATGTTTCCTTCCGATGTTTCAATTAATACTTTCACGTTTTCGTTTTTTTTACATGATGCAGCCATTGTCAAAGTCAATAGCGCAATAATAAATAATCTATTCATTGTAAATATTTCTATATAAGTTATTTTGTGTGTTTCTTCATTTCGTCGCGTTCGACTTTTAAATTTAACTGTCGTTCAAAAAATTTGTCAAGAGAGACAAAAGTGTAAGTATTCGAAACACCCTGAATTTTGTGTATCTGTTCGGAAAGAATACTCAACAGGTGGTTGTTGTCCTTGCAGTATATTTTCAAAAGCACTGTATATTCGCCTGTAACATAATGACATTCTACTATTTCGCGAATAAGCGCCAAACTGCTGACCACGTCGGTGTACATGCTTGCAACCGACAGTTGAACGCCTATGAATGCACAGACACTGTACCCCAGAGCTTCGGGTCGGACTGTGAAGCGGGAACTGACCAGTATTCCCAGTTCCTCCAGCTTTTTAACTCGCTGATATGCGCCCGCAGGCGAAATACTGCACTCTCTTGCAACGTCCGTAAACGATACTTTGGAGTTATTTGCCATACAGGCAAGTATTTTCCGATCAAGGTTATCTAATGTATAATTCGCCATTCTGTTTATAAAATTTCATTAAAATTTTTTGCAAAGATACATGAAATATTTGAATCCTGCATCTAAAAAATGTTGTCAGCTCCATGTTCAAATCTTCATTACAACTCCAATTCCCGATTTTCCGCTGATTTTTATTACTGCCGGAGACGGCAGTCGAATATGTTTTATGTCGCGGTTTTCAAAAACAGTCTGAAACTGTGAAAGATAGTCAACATCAATATATCCGTCGTCTTTATAGGTATTTACAGTAAAATATCCGACCTTGAAAGATGTGAGATTGTGAAAAAAATGAGTACCCTGACTTGGGTCAACCCGATAATTTTCCAGCCCCGATTCCACAATCAGACGGGCTGCTGAAATTTGCGTCCATTTTACCGGAATACCGAGCCACGGATCGCTTGATCCCCAGCGTCCGGGACCTATCAAAATAAAACATTTGCCTTCCGACGATATTTGTGCGTTGATTTTTTCTATTTCCGCAGCCATTTCGCGGCTTCGGGAAGCGTCGAAATTTTCGGGCTTGACATACACAATATCGCAGACGTCGTCCATTATTCCGTTGCCGAGAACGTGGGTCGATGATATTATGGTTTGATTTTTGTCGATAAGAGAAATATTTTCGGATATTAACTCCTTGTTTTCAACTATTGGTCTTATTTGCAGCAGATTGAAAACGCTCAGATGTTCCTTTGTCTGTCCGAGATTTACGGCAAATTCGATTTCTACCGGATAACCCATATCGTTTTGTCCTGTTTTCAGTATTTTACGCAGTATTTCGGCAAGCGGGAAAGCGTCGTGTTTCAGTATGTTTGCAAAAGTAACAATCTTCCGTCCGTCATATATGCCGTCTCTGATTATCATATCGTTATGGTCGAATGTAGAAGCAATGAGCCTTAAAGTTCCATCTTTTTCAGCCTGTTTAAGGTTCAGTTCCACAAGATTGTCGTCGCTGTCCGTTGTGATTTTAAACAGCGATGAATGTTCGTTATCAATTGCTAAAAATTTGGTTTGAGTTTCGCGCAAAGCGATATTTATATCGCCTGTTTGCAGTATATTGTTCGGATATGCAGGTGAAAATCTGAGACTTACGCCTCCGTCAACCACATATTTTCCCAGTCCGAGCGCCACATTGCAAACGCCGTCTTCTGGACGTTCGGGTTCAATTGGATAGAAATTTACCGAACGGGCTACTCCCGAAAACGAAGGATAGAATTTACCGTTGTGTTCGCTGCCGGTAACTTCTTGAAGAACAATAGCCATTTTTTCCGAATCTATCACATTCGACGTGGACGCCATGTATCGTTTGCTGTTTTTGTAGAAAACCGAAGCATAAACAGCTTTAATTGTGTTGTTTAACATATAGAGCATGTGAGTTCTGCTCGACAGGTCGTATGGGATCATGTAAGTCGAATATATTCCGGCAAACGGCTGATAGTATGAATCTTCGAGAAGACTTGACGAGCGCACGGCTACGGGAGCGGTTATGGCGTTAAAAAAGCTCAAAAAATCGGCAAGCAGGTATTTCGGCAATTTTGCCTTTAAAAAATTTTGCAGTATAATTTCGTCGGGCGCATCGGATAATGCTATGGAATACAGATTGTTGGTTTCCATAAATTCGTCGAAAATATCGGTACAGATTACAACCGTCTTGGGAATCGAAATCTGTACGTTTTGCTCGCTTTCAAAGTCTTCGAGTTCGGGATAATTTTTTATGAGCGAATCCAGAAAAGCTAATCCTCTGCCCTTGCCGCCCATTGACCCCGAACCGATGCGGGCAAAATTGGAATACCTGTCAAATCTGTCTTTTTGAAAAACGGCGACTATGCCTCTGTTTTTTATTTTTCGATACTGTACAATTGCATTAAACAGCGTTTCCTTGACTTCGGAAATATCTTTGAAATCATCGACAGAAAGCGCTTCGACAAAAGAGGCAAGCGGAAACATTGCTCTGGAATACAGCCATTTGGAAACGTCGTTACGTGAAAAATGCCATCTTAGCGAATTGTCGGGGATTTCAAAAATACGTTTTTGCAATTCTTTGAGATCTGACGCCTTTGCAATTTCGTCGCCTGTTTCGGGATCGCGGAATACGAAATTTCCAAATCCGAAGTTTTCCAGCAGTATCTTTTTCAGGTTGTTAGGCAACGTTTTTTCGTTGTTTTTATCAATGTACGGCACGTTAAATTCTTCGGCAAATTTAATATTTTCAGCCTCCGACGATTCCAGTATGTATGAAATAAACGGATCAATATTTTTGATATGTTTATACAGTTTCAGACCGGCGTATCTGTCCATTTTCCCCTGTCTTGGAAATCTGACGTCGGAAATTACTCCCAGAATATTGCTTGAATACTGTTCAAATATTGTCAACGCCTCTTCATAAGTCCTTGCCATCAATATTTTGGGACGTCCGCGCATACGGAGCATCTGCTGATGCTCGTTAAGAGCTTCGGTCATAAACGAACTCGACTGGTTGAAAACAAATTTATACAGATATGGCAGAACGGACGATGCGAATCTTGTTGAATCTTCTACAAAAAGCAATATTTGAACTCCAACACTTTCAACATCTTCTCTGACATTCATTCTGTCTTCTAAAAGTTTAATGATTGCCAGAAGCAGGTCTGAGTTGCCCAGCCAGCTGAACACATAATCAATGCTGTTCAAATCGCCGCTGTACAGTCTCAGAGAAACTTCTCTCAAAAACGGCGTAAGCAGAACAACCGGAATGTTGGAATAGACTGCCTTTATGCGTTTTGCGACAGATGTTATATCGTTGCCGTCGCTGTCGGACATTACAATTATCAGTTCATATTTATTGTGTTCCAGTTCATGGCAGGCGCTTTTTTCTGTTTCAACCAGAGTAAAACGGGGAGCATACCGCAAATTTAAAGCCACATACTCATTGAAAATCTGCTCGTCTATCCGTCCGTCTTCTTCAAGAATAAAAGCGTCGTATTTGCTGGAAATCAGCAGCACGTTGTATATTCTGTGTTTCATCAGATTTGCGAATGAAGTATCTTTGAAATACAGCTTTCTGATATTTGGCTTCAAGTCGGACATTTTATATGACAGTTGAAAATTTTATTTTTTTTATTTTTATTTTTTTCGGACTCCGGTAATGAATACTTTATATATCAGGGCTGAGTGTGAAGGAACGATTCCGTTTGCTTTGCCGCCGAAGCCGTAATCGGAATTGAAAATAATTTCGCCGGCGTCGCCGTCATGAACCATTTTCAGCCCAATATCCAGTCCTTTCAAATATTTTCCGCTGCCGACTACCGTTCCCTGAGGCTCAAAATTTCTGTTGCTGACGTCCAAACCCAGTATGTCGAAAATTTCGCGTATGTTTGTGTCAAAATATTTAAGCGTATCTAACAGTAAAACAGCTGCATAATAAAAATAAACAGAATCTCCTGCCGACACGCTTTCTGAAACGCCGTCGGACTCGTATAGGTAAAACACATCTCCGTTCTGCGACAGTTTGAGATTACTGTTTTTCGACATCTTTGTCTTTATATACGATTCTATTTTCTTTTCCTGTTCTGCAACCGGATTTTCCTTTCCGCAGCAGTAAAAAAGCAGGAAAACAGTCAGTATGGCAAAATATTTCATAACTCGCGTTCTACGATATTCATGCCGCGTTCAATAGCCTGTTCGTTAAGCGGAATTAGCCTGTGATGTCTTTCGGGCAGCGATTTTTTCAATCCTGCAAGCACATTTTCGAGTTTCACTACGGGTTTGATTTTTAAAAAAGCGCCGAGAACAACCATGTTGAAAAGCCGCAAATTGTTTATTTTTGCTGTTTCCGCCGCCGCTTCGACACGATATATTTCGATATCTTTCCGTTCGGACGGAGACGTTATTCCATTGGGGTCATACAGAAGCAGTCCGCCGGCTTTCACCCTGCTTCCAAACTTGTCCATCGACTGCTGATTTAAAATTATTGCCGTATCATAACTGCCGACAATAGGCGAACTGATTGAATCGCCGCTGATTATAACCGTAACATTTGCCGTTCCGCCTCTCATTTCGGGACCGTATGCCGGCATCCATGTAACTTCATGTCCCTGCATTATTCCCGAATATGCGAGTATTTTTCCCATCGACAGAACACCCTGTCCTCCAAATCCTGCTATAATAATCTCTTCTTTCATTAATCAATTAATTTAGCCGCAAATATACATATATTTTATTAAATACAAAATAATGCCTGATTGTTAACTGCTCGACATGGACGGAAATGCGACGCTGCATATTTTTAGAACGAATATCTTTAAAAACAGCCGTGAATTTTTTCAGCCTGCCGTCCATATTTGGCATTTTTACGCTTTAATCACGATGGCAAAGATATGTGGATTTCTTTGCTCAACCGGTTAATGCCCGACCGGAAATCAACCAATATATTAGAATTTATGTAAAATTAAATATGCTATTGGCAAGCATATATCTGGCTGAAAGCCATAATTTACATAACCGCCGGTCGTTGACCGGCGGAAGAAACAGTGAGACGATAACGCTGCCTGTAAAGGCAGAACCCTGTGGAGCAGAAAATATTCAAGTTCTGGCTTT